>JAQVOQ010000058.1 GCA_028702545.1 Clostridia bacterium | reverse complement strand
TATAGGTTGCGACCACGGTCAAATAACTGCGGAGTTAATTTTGCAGGCTAAGGCTTATCAGGTTATTGCAACCGATATTAGCTCGGCTAGCATTAATAAAGCGGTAAGGCTTGCAAGTCAGTTAAATATATTGCCTTTTATTAGTTTTAGAGAGGGCGATGGTTTTGCCCCTATTACAAAATATGATAAAATTGATAGTGCAGTTATTGCAGGTATGGGCGGATCAGAGATTATTAAAATTTTGCAAGAGAGCAAAGTTAGAGTTAATGAACTTGTTTTGCAACCGATGACCGATGCGGTAAAACTAAGAGGTTATCTACTTCAAATAGGCTTTAAAATCGTTCAAGATATTGTTATTAAAGAAGGCGATAATTATTATACAATTATTAAAGTTAAAACAGGCAAAATGAGAATTACTGATTTAGAACTTTATTTTGGAATGACTAATATAAAAGAACTTAGCGTAGATTTTATTGATTATATTAGGATAGAACGTGCTAAAATATTTAAAGTTAGAGATATGATTGGCGAATTAAACAAAGAGTACAAGGCTCAAGTAAAAAGAATAGATAGAGTGTTAAAAATGTATTATGAAAAACAAAAAAGAGAGGCGGAATAATGATAGATAAAATTTTAGATTACCAAAATTTAGATGGTGAGTTAATAAAACTTGAAAAAGAGTTTGAAAGTAACGAAAACAAAAAACAAGCAAATTTAATGATTATGTTTGTAAAAAATGCTACCGAGCGCACAAAACAGCTAAATGAAGAAGCAGAGAAACTAGTTAAGGAAATTGCAAAACTTCAAGAAGTTGAGTTAAAAGGCATAAGTTTGGTTGAAAAATTATCAAAACAAGATATTGCTAAACTAGATGACGTAGAATTGAAAGAATTAGAGCAAAAAATAACAGGTGCGAGTAAAAATTTAAAAGAACTTGAAAAAAGGTTGTTTGGCGAAAACGAAAAAGTTAAACGCATATTAGCTGAGTTTGAAACGACTAAAAAGAAAGTTCACATAGCTCGTCAAAAACATAAAGAACATAAAAAACAATATGATGAATATGTACAAGTTGCAAAACCAAAAATAGAAAAAATGCAAAAAAAATTAAAAGCTATGGAAAAAGACCTAGATCCAGAACTTTTTGAAAAGTATAGAGAACTTAGAAAAGATGGCGTTTTTCCTATGATAGTTAGTTTAAACGATAAAGCATGTGGAGGTTGTAGGACTAATCTTCCTAGTAGCACCCTAGAGCGTATCAAACAAAACAGTTATATTCGTTGCGAAAATTGCAGAAGAATAATTTATGATAAATAATTTTTTATAAAAAACAAAAAACGGCTTATATATTAAAGCTGTTTTTTATTTTGTTTAATTTATTCTATTACTTTTGCTCAAAATAATATAATGTGATAGAATCTTACTTAAATATAAGATTTATTGCAAAAGTGAGAATTAAAAATGGCAAATAAAATAGCACTTAAAACAGCATTTTTAATATTAGGTATCGTAATAGGTGCCGGTTTTGCTTCTGGTAAAGAGATTGCAACATTTTTTTTAGATTATAGCAATTTTTCATCTATTTTGTTGGTGCTTATGGCATTTTTAATATTTTATATAATTTATATTTTTGTAAGAGTGGGGAGATTTATTAAGCCAAAAGCAGTAAATGATATCACAACACCTATTTTTAAAAAATATTCAAAAGTAATTGATGCCATTGTTATTTTAAGTTTGTTTATTTCTACATTTGCTATGCTTGCAGGCGTTGACGCTCTTGCTACGGATGTATTCGTTGATTATTCATTTCCTTATTTTTCAATTATACTTTGCTTTTTAATAGTGCTTATTGTAATGGGTGGCTTAAAAAGTTTGTTGCAAGTAAACTCCATTATAGTGCCTATTATTATAGTTTTAGTTATAGGAATTGCAGCTAGTTTTTTAATATTTGGCAATTTAGGAGTAGTTGACCTAGGGGTTGAAGTAAGTTTTATTAATTTTGGTACGGGAGTTTTTTCGGTGCTTTTATATGTTTGTATGAATATGTTTACAGTGGGTATTATAGTTGCAGAAATTGGTGCAATGATAAATAATAAGGGTGCTGCAAAAATAGCCATTTATTCAATGATTTTAATTACTATATGTGTAGGAATTGTATTAATAGCAATACTAAATAGTTCCAATCTTATAGCAACTTCTGATATGCCGATGATACGAATTGCTTATAGCATGGGCGAGGTTACAGGCGCAATTTATAGCCTTGTTATTTTATTTGGCATTTTTACTACTGCAATTGCTGCTAGTTTTGCCGTTAACAACTGGTTAATTCAATTTATTAAAGATAAACTTATAGCAATTTCTATTATTGTAACACTAGCTTTTATAGTTAGTAGGTTAGGGTTTTCTAATATCGTTCAATTTTTCTATCCAATTGAAGGCGTATTTGGTTTAGTCTTTATAGTGGGTGTAATAGCTTACTACTATAAAAATCGCCAAAAAATTAATGAGTTAGAATAAATTTAAAAGTAAATTTTTACTAAATGCTACACAAAAAAAATAACCTGTGCTATAATTAATTTACAAAAGCTTGAGTGGAGATAAATTATGAAAAATAGCAATAAAATTTTTACAGTACCAAACATATTAACGTTATTGAGGCTATTTTTAGTTCCGATTTTTGTTGTAACTTTTTTTTATGTTAACGAGATGCTGGCGCTTGCTATTTTTGTAATTGCAGGACTAACTGATATTTTAGATGGCTATATTGCTAGACGATTCAACTCAATTTCTAACCTTGGAAAAGTACTTGACCCGCTAGCGGATAAAACTTTAAGATTATCTACTATTGCAGTATTTGTTGTCGCTAATATTTTACCTTTATGGGTGCTTATTGTTATGGTTAGTTTTGATGCATTACTAATTATTACTAGTGCTGTATTGTTTAAAAAAAATTATGTGGTTAGCAGCAACGTTTTTGGAAAGTTAGCAGGATTCTTTAATATGTTCGCCTTAACACTTTGTTTTTTTTATAGTTATATTGCACCTGCTCATTTAATTTTTATTTATATTAGTGTGGTGCTTGTATTTATTTCTATAATTACTTATGCTTTAAAAGTAAAAAAAGAGTATTAATGATAATTTATTTAATATAAAAAGTAATTCTTATTGTGTTACTTTTTTTTAAATAATTTTATAAAAACTATTAGTTAAAAAGTTCAAAATTACAATGTTATGATTATATAACCAAATATTTTTTAACACAAAATTTAATATTTTTTTTGTTTTAGACTTGACATAGCTACTTAATTATTTTATAATAAATTACTTAGTTATTATTAGGAGAATAAGAATGTTGAATTTTTTATTAAGCACTAGTTTGCTAGAAAGACTAACTATGATCAATGTTATCTTAGGTATCGTTCTAGCTATTGTAGGTGTTTCGTTTAGTTTAATCGCCACAAGATTTGCTCGTATGGTGCGAAAGACTTCTTATGTTGATCCTAATGATAGGATTATAATCGCTTTTAAGTCATTTGGCTTAGTATTGATTTTGGTTGCGTTAATAGTTATAGTAATTGAGTAAAAAAAACATACAACTGCCATTTGGCAGTTTTTTTGTGCTTTTAAAATAAAAAAAGCTTACAATATGCGTAAACTTTTTTATTATTTATTCAACTAATAATTCATAAATATTTTCATAAATATTAGGTGCTTTTTCTTTCCATTTTTTAACAGCTATAATAGCTGCATGCCTAGTTGGCATTTTTATTTTAATTTCAAACATATTTTGTGGTTCTAGGGGTTCTCTTATTCTTAAAACGGCCGTATGTGAGCCATCGGCATTTTTAAAATAGTCTCCAACATATTCCTGTGCTCTTTTAAAGTGCATTCTATTATTTTTGGCAAAGGCCGTAATTTCTTCTCGTAAGGACGAAGGAATTTTTAAAAAGAAATGAGAAAGACAGTTTCTGCCCTCATAAGTTATGTTATAACGACTCTCAGCGGTATTTCCGTCTAGAGTTTTATAAACAAAGCCAACTTCAATTAACTGCCACAAAACATCCTTGCAGTCCATGTAATTAAGCCAATTATTACGGCTAGTTGCAATGTCTACAATAGAGTTTTCGGTAAGTGGAATTTCCATTTTATCTAAGACAAATAGTAGAATTAGCTTATTTACAGTAGAATCTGCAACAAAATCCAAAATGTTTACTTCCTTTGTTTGTTTTTACGCTTAAATTATAGCATAAATGTTTTAAAAAAGTAAACAAATTTGAATTATACATTTTTTAAAATTAACGAGCGAATATGAAAATATTTTGATTAAAAGTTTTTGTTAAAATACAATATATGTTATAATTAATTATTAGGGAGATGTTTTTATGGAAGCAAATTATAAAGTGCAAGAATTAACTAAAGTTGCCGATTTTATTAGCAGTATAAATAATTTAGTGCATGGCAAGTTTATTTTGGCAGATGTTAAGATTAATGAAGTGCTTACTAAAATTGAGGCGAGTTCGTCTTTGTTTCATTTTGTGCAAGAACAATTGATTAATTTTAATTTTGAAAAAGAGTTAAGAAAGGCTGAAATTAAAAATAGATTTAATGGTGGAGTTTTTAAACTTCCATCAAGCGAGCGTGAAGCAACGGCTTTAAGCTTTTGCTTACTAGTGGAATTTGATAATAAAAACATTGATTTTTACGAGTTTATTAAGGAAAATTTTCCAACGCTTGACAATAAAGGTGATTATAAAGCTTTTGCTGACATCGTTTTAACACCACTTCGTGACACTGTGGCAAAATATTTTGGTTTAAGCAAGGAAAATAATGAAGAGTTAATTAAGCAGCTAGAAGCACAAGCGCAAGAAGAATTAATTGAAGAAGAGCAACCAGAATTTGTCCCAGAAGTTAAAACTAAGGAGCAAGAGTTATTTGAAGAGTTAGAAAAAATAGAAAAACACTTATTGCAATTAGTTGAACATGACCCTAAAATAAAAAGAGTATTGAAAGATGATTTAATTTTTATTTTAAAAGCTATGATATATGCTAATAAATATCAGGACCTAAAAATTTTAAATGCATTACTTGTAAGTTTTGAACATTTGGCAAAAAAAGTTCATTCTATCTACTTCGTATATGAAGAATTAAAAGATGTTATATTAAATTATTATTCTAAGAAATAAAAATCAAAAGCTAGCCTCGGCTAGTTTTTTAAAGGATATGGAACACTGCTATTAGTGCGTAGCAAATAATAATACTAAAAATGGAATGCGTAATTTTTTGCAAAAAGTAAAAGTCTTTGTTTATTTTGCATTCTTTTAAAAAACTCAGCGACTGAAAATGCACTGAAAAGCCACCAAACGATATTAAGGCAGTACAAATAATTGTGCTAAGTTGCAAATTTTTGGACAAATTAGAAACGGCAAAACAGCCATTTGTTACTTCAATTATTCCTTTAAATATCGGCGTAATCAGTGCTAAATCTAATTTTAAAAAATTAAAGATTGGAATAAACAATTTAGTTAAAAATTCAAAAACTGAGTAGTTGACTAAAAGTTCGTTTAAAGTAAAAAATAAAGCGATATAAGCACCTACTTTTAAAAGC
>JAQVOQ010000057.1 GCA_028702545.1 Clostridia bacterium | reverse complement strand
GGCTTGATAAAAGAGGCAACAAAGCAAGGGCAAAAGAAATTATGGCTAAAGAGCTTGCAAATTTTGATAGTTGGCTATATGAGCAAGAAAACCCGGAGCAAACCATTTTGTTTGCAGATTACTTGGAAAACTGGCTTGAGAATGTAAAAAATGGCTTACAAATTACAACTTATAGTGCTTATAAGGCACAAGTTAAAAGAATAGCAAAATATTTTAGAAGCAAGAAAATAAAGCTTATTGAATTAAAGCCTTATCACATACAAGAGTTTTATACTTACAGCTTAAAAAATAAGGTCAGCGATGGAAACCTTGTAAAAATGCATGTAAATATTAGAAAGTGTTTGCAGTCAGCAGTTAAGTCAGATATTATACTTAGTAATCCTGCAGACAAAATTGATAGACCAAAGTCAAAAAAGCACAAAGCTAGCTTTTTTAATTTGGAGCAGTTAAAAAGACTTTTTGAAACGAGTAAATACAATAGATACGATTACATTTATAAAATGACGGTGCTTTACGGCTTAAGAAAAAGCGAAATGGTGGGTATTAGGTGGAGTGCAATTGATTTTGATAAAAACATATTGAAAATAGATCATTCAGTTGTTGAAATAACATTAGATAACAAAAGAATATCGGTAGCAAAAGATGTGTTAAAAAATAAGTCTAGCAATAGAGTGTATCCACTTCTGCCATTTGTAAAAGATATGCTACTTAAAGAAAAAGCAAAACAAGAAGAAAACAAAAAATTATATAAAAGCGGTTACAGCAAAGAGTATGAAGATTATTTATGCGTAAACGATTTAGGAATAAGAATAAGTGGAACTTATGTTACTAGAAATTTTAACAATATCCAAAAAGCAGCTGGACTACATCAAATTAGGTTTCACGACCTTAGACACAGTTGTGCCAGCTTATTACTAGCACTTGGCATGAGTATGAAGCAAGTTCAGGAATGGCTAGGTCACAGTACTTACCAAACTACAGCCGATATATACTCACATCTAGATTATAGTTCAAAATTAAGTGTTGCAAGTGGCTTAATGAGTGCATTTGGAACAATAGATCAACAGCAAGAACAGCAATCAATAATAGAAGAAGAAAAACAAAAAAGACTGAGCGTTTTGAACAACACTCAACCTAATATGAATTTAGTAAAAGATTTATTTTCTACAAGTTATGAGAATAATTATGATCAGCATAAAAAAGAAAAACAAAGCGATAAAGATGATTTTGAGATGTAATTTGCGGAACAAAGAAATTAAAATATTCGCTCTATTTTATTCCGCAAAATTTAAATATAGCATAAAAACTTGACTTTTCGTATTTTGCGGAATAAAATAGGTAGTATTAAGCAATAATATATGTTATTATGTATTTATAAAAGGATGTGATTTGTAAATGAAATTTATTACAACAAAACAAGCTAGCGTTAAATGGGGCATTACAGACAGAAGGATTAGAACACTTTTAAAAGAAGATAGAATTGAGGGCGCTGTTTTTGAGCGCAATAAATGGTTTATTCCAGAGAATGCCAAAAAACCAAGTGAAGATAAAAGAGCGGGTAGAACTTTTTACGCTGAAATTGATAGATTAAAAGAGCAGTTAGATAAAACAAGACCACTAACTGAGGGTGAAGTAAAAAGGCTTAACGAGCAATTTGCAGTTGACTACACCTATAACAGTAATGCTATTGAAGGCAACACCTTAACTCTTAATGAAACCGCAATGGTATTGCAGGGCGTTACTATTGACCAAAAGCCATTAAAAGACCATATGGAAGCGGTTAATCATAAAGAAGCTTTTGATTATGTTGTAGACTTAGTAAAAAATAAAACAGAAATAACTGAAAGCGTAATTAAAACAATACATTCTTTGGTACTTGCCGATATGAGAGAAGACAAAGGTAGATACAGAAGAATTGATGTAAGAATTGCAGGAGCAACCAAGACCCCACCACAACCATATTTGGTTGAAAAGAAAATGGAAGACTTAATGATTGATTATAAATTATGGAAAGCCTCAAAGCATATAGTCGAACAAGTTGCATTGTTTCATTTAATATTTGAAGGAATACATCCATTTATTGATGGAAATGGTAGAACGGGAAGGCTTTTAAATAACTTAATGTTTATGCAAGAAGGCTATCCACCGATTAACATTAAATTCAAAGATAGAAAAAAATATTATAATGCTTTTGAAAGCTATTTTAAAAACAATAACCCAAAACCTATGATTAATTTAGTTAAAGTTTTGGTAAAAGAAAGACTAGAAGAATATTTGAAGATATTGAGCTAAACAAAAAAGACTGAGTAAAATCAGTCTTTTTATGAAATTTATAAAATTTTGCTTTTAAAAAATGCTTATAAACCCTCATTTTATAGGGCTTTTAGGAACAATTAGGTAGAAAAATGGGTAGAAATGGTGTTTTTGGTGCATTTTTTGCTGGTGTTTTATAGTGCTTTTTAAGAGTATTAAAACATCAAAAAAGCCTTATAAAATAAGGCTTTTTGTGTTGGCGGAGAGAGAGGGATTCGAACCCCCGGTCCCTTTCAGGATCGCCAGTTTTCAAGACTGGTGCATTAGACCACTCTGCCATCTCTCCTTGTCGAACGCCAACTTTTAGCATTCCGCA
The DNA here is from genome assembly GCA_028702545.1 of Clostridia bacterium. Lineage (GTDB taxonomy): Bacteria > Bacillota > Clostridia > Christensenellales > UBA1242 > STF1-184. The sequence continues at coordinate 3,034 of JAQVOQ010000057.1, read as the reverse complement.
CCTCACTTTTACAAGTAAGTTGCTCCATTATAAAGTTGTGTTCTCCTCTTTAAGTAAAAGTTGCACCCTGCGGGAGTACTTTTACTTAGTTAGTAATACTGTAAATTAATGCTGATAAGCACTCAACCTCACCGCAGATAAAAACTTGCTCAAGTTTTTGCACCGCTAAATCGGTTGGTTACTCCTCTAAAGGGCAAAAGTTTCCAGTAGGTACTTTTGTTGTTATTTACATACTGTAACATAATGCTGTCTTTTAGTAAACTCACTGTAACATAATACCGCTTTGCTTATTGTAACACGGTAGGGAGTAAAGTAATTAATTTATGTGCTACAAAAATGTTTGCTTAATAAATATAACAAAAAAGTGCTAGGCTGTCAATGATTTAATTTAAGATTAAATTTAATTTTTTAATAAGTTAACTCTCATAAAACTAATAAATAGTTGTGATAGCACATATACAAACTATAAAGCCGAATAAATAGACTTTATATTACAAAAAATATGCTATACATACAAATAAAAAAAATTAGAGTATTGACATTTTTTAAAGATTTTGCTATAATTAAGATGTATAAATAATCTAATCAAATAAGGGGATATTAATATGCAAAATTTAAGTATAAAGGAACTTGAAAAAGTTGTTGAAAAAATAGAAAAATATAACAAAGATTTTCCTTATTACATCGGCTGTTTAAAATCAATTTTAGGGGTTATAGATGAAATAGAAAAAAGCGTTAGCAAGGCAATTGATATTGATTTAAACAAAAAGTATGATAGTTTGTCGCTAAAAAGCGCAACTAATATTATTAAACATGCAAGATTTGTAAATAAAGAGGCGGTAATTTTTTTAGAGGCGGAAATTGATAACTTTAAAGAGATTATAAACTATTTTGAAAAAGCTGACCCAGAGTTTAAAATGTTAAATGCTATGATTAAAGCAAATATAGATGAGCAAGTAGAGTTGTATGATGTTAGCGCTAGGATAGTGGTTGGCTTATCAGACCTTGGCAGTAAAGTTTCAGCTTGCAAAAAATATTTACTTCCTAAAAGTGAAGCTGTTTTAGTAAAAAGAAAAGCTATTCAAGAAAATTTAGAGGCTAAGTTTGACCAATTACCAAAAGAATTAGCAGTAGACCCTGAATACGATTCAAAATTTTAATAAATAAAACCTAGGCAATTGCTTAGGTTTTTTTTGTGCGCGGTAAGGGGTCGCGTGCTCGCACCAAATGGTGCGAGGGCACTTGTCGTGCCCGTTTTGCCTAGCGGCAAAACACACGCGGCCCAACACTCTTTTTAATACTCGCCCCGCGTATTTAATGTGTTGCAGTATGCGAAACAGTATCACTAGCACACTCGCCCCGCGTATTGTCCAAAAACTGTTAAAAATTAAACGATTAGTTTATATCTAAAAAGTTGTAAAAAAAAGATATATATGCTAAAATTTTATAAAGAATGTAGTTGCAATAACAAACGAACAATATTATTTTTTATTTAAAGTAATTATATTCTTCGTAAGTCTAATAATACAGTCGGCTCTTAAATGACACGAGGGGAAGATTCTTCGTAAGTCTATTAATATTGCTACCTCTCAGAATGACAAGGGTATGTCACCCTGAGAAGCACAGCATAACCTTGCTAACGAAGGGTCTTAAAATCGCAGTTAAAATAACAAATCAATTTTTAAATAATATATACTAAACAAAAGAAGGAAGATTATGAGAAGAATTAAAAAGAGAGTAAGTCCTGTTAAAATAATTTTAATTACGCTTATTATGATTGTATTAATAAATGCAGGTGGAAACTATTTGATTTCAGAGGCGAATTATGAAAAAAATTTAATAACTGAATTTGATTCAAGTTGGAATAACTTTTATGTAACATATTCATATGTTGCTCAATTAGATAATTTGGATTATGGTATTTTTGGCAATCAGTCAAATATTTCTCCAGCAATAGCCTGTTATAATATTTTAAGAGATTTAAAATTACATAATTCATATGTAGGAGATTATAGTTTAGCAGAACCAATTAAAATGTTTGATCTTTATGGTAGCATAGCGTTTGGATATTTAGGAACTAATGTTTTGGCAATTAAATGGTATCTTGAAAGCAAATCGCCAAATATATCTGTTGAAATAACGATTGGTAAAGAAAATTATATGCAAAAAATTTCAGAAAGTAGATTTCACATATTGCTTAGTTATACAAATAATATAGGCAATTATCAGGCTTTCTATAGAGAAGATGCTGGTATTTCGGGTGTAGCTGATGATAGATGTAGAGTTAGATATACAAGCGGAAGTCCAACAGTTGTTTCATTATTAAATTCAAATAAAGAAAAGGTTTCAGTTTTATATACAATAAAAATGGAGTAAAAGCAAAAGTAAGCTAACTAATTTTAGTTGGCTTTTTTTGGTTAACTTGCACAAAGTTATGTCACTTTAAAATGATTCTTCGCAAGTCTATTAATACAGTCGGCTCAGAATGACACGAGGGGAAGATTCTTCGCAAGTCTATTAATACAGTCGGCTCAGAATGACACGGGTATGTCACCCTGAGAAGCACAGCATAACCTTACTAACGAAGGGTCTTAAATGATAAGGATTAATAAGGAGATTTATTTATGCAATATTATGTTTATATATTATCTAATTATAATAACAAAATGTTATACATAGGTGTAACCAATAACTTAGAACGTAGATTGTATGAGCACAAAAATGAACTAATAGATGGTTTTACAAAAAAATACAATATACATAAATTAGTTTATTACGAGTGCACAACAGATATAAATTCAGCAATTGAAAGAGAGAAGAAATTAAAAGGCTGGATAAGAGATAAAAAAAATAAGTTAATAGAAAGTTTAAATCCAAACTGGAATGATTTGTCTGATAGTTGGGAATAAAGATTCTTCGTAAGTCTAGTAATACAGCAAGCTCAGAATGACAATTCGTTGTCACCCTGAGAAGCACAGCATAACCTTGCTAACGAAGGGTCTTAAATAATAATACAAGATTCTTCGTAAGTCTA
>JAQVOQ010000056.1 GCA_028702545.1 Clostridia bacterium | reverse complement strand
GGCTCTTTTATTTTTTTAGCCTTTGTTTTATTGGTTGATATGTGCGTTTTAATTATGCTATAATAAGTTTTAGGAGAAAAGATTTTGCAAGAGTTTGAAAGTTTTACAGAAATAAATAAAGACATAATAACAAAGGGAAGGGCTAAGGATTATAATAGTCTAGTTTTTGCTTTTGTAGGCGACGGAGTGCATACCTTGTTTGTTAGAACTTATCTTGCAAGCAGGTCAACAGCACCAGCTGGCAAACTTCACACACTAACAAATGGTTATGTTAGAGCGAGCGCACAAGCTAAAATGATTGATGCCTTGCAAAAGCACTTAACTGAAGACGAGTTGCGAATATGCAACACGGCAAGAAATGTAAAAAACAAAACTGTTGCTAAAAATGCTGACCTTGAAGACTATAAAAAAGCGACGAGTTTTGAGGCGATTATAGGGTATCTATATTTAACTAATCAAACGGCAAGAATGACTGAATTATTAAACAAAAGCATTCAAGTTATGGAGAAATTATGAAAATAGAAGGCAAAAATGCAATATATGAGGCGCTAGAAGCCAGTGTAAAACTAAACAAGGTGCTAATTTTGAATACAAATAAAGATGAATTTACTTCAAAAATAGTTAATTTACTAAATAAAAATAACACGCCTTTTGACCTTGTTACCAGACAAATTTTAGACAAAGAAAGTAAAACAGGTCATCATCAAGGCTTTATTGGCATAATGGATGATTATAAATATGCTGAAGTTAGTGATATTTTAAATAGTGCGACAGTAAAAAATGAAGATGTTTTTATTATTATTTTAGACGAAATTTCTGACCCACATAATTTAGGTAGCATTATAAGAACAGCGGAATGTGCTGGTATGCACGGCGTGATTATTCCAAAAAATAACGCTTGCCAAGTCAACGAAACAGTTATTAGAACTAGTGCAGGCAGTGTTAATCATATGCTAGTGGCGCAGGTTACAAATATCAATAATACTATTAAATATTTAAAGGAAAGAGGCGTATTTTGTTATGCGCTTGAAGCTAACGGCAATTTAATTTATAAATCAAATCTAAAAGGCAAAATTGCACTTGTCGTAGGCAGTGAAGGATTTGGTGTAAGCAGGCTAACAAAAGAGCTTTGCGACGAGGTTGTAAGTTTGCCTATGATGGGTAAAGTAAACTCATTAAACGCAAGTGTTGCAGGTGCCTTAGGAATTTATGAAGTATTAAAACAAAGGAAATTTTAACTTGAAACATATAAAAGAAGATATTTTAATAAAAGAAGCGCAAAGCAGCAATGCTACTGCTATGGAACAACTTATAACTAATTATAAACCATTAGTTTCAAGCATTGCAAGGCAATATTTTTTGTTAGGTGGCGAAACCGATGACCTAATTCAAGAGGGTATGATGGGACTAGTTAGCGCTATTCAAACTTATGATGAACAAAATACTGCCAGCTTTAAAACTTTTGCACATCTTTGCATAAAACGTAAAGTACAAACTGCGGTTAAAATGGCAAATAGACAAAAATATCAAATGCTTAATTACTTTATTACAATCAATAATCAAGGCATTATTGTTACCGATACGAGTGCAGAGTCTAACGAGGATGAGAATGATAAAGATACCGGTATTTATATAGAGTCTAAGGCATTAGACCCAGAAAATGCTATGATAAGTAAAGAATCAGTTAAGTATATTAAACAGCAAATAGAGAACAAATTGACGCTTTTAGAAAAAAATGTGTTACAATTATATATTGAAGGCAACAGCTATAATGCTATTGCAAAAGAGCTAGAATTAAACAAAAAAGAAGTAGATAATATTTTGTTTAAGGTTAAGCGAAAGTTAGCGTTTTTAAGGGAGGATGAATAATGAATTATTTGGCATTATACAGAAAATATAGACCGACAAATTTTGATGAAGTGATTGGACAAGATCATATTATTAAAACGCTAAAAAATCAAGTGCAAACCTCTCAAATTTCACACGCTTATTTATTAAACGGTACTCGTGGAACAGGTAAAACCTCCACTGCTAAAATTTTGGCAAAAGCAATAAACTGTTTGCATCCCAAAAACGGTTCCCCTTGCCTTACTTGTGAGGTTTGTAAAGCGCTTGAAGACCCTAGCAACTTAGATGTTTTAGAAATTGATGCAGCGAGCAACAATAGGGTTGACGAAATAAGAGATTTAAGAGAAAAAATTAAATATCCACCAGTTAGTGGTAAATATAAAGTTTATATTATTGATGAGGTTCATATGTTAACGGATAGTGCCTTTAATGCACTGTTAAAAACATTAGAAGAGCCACCTTCTCACGCAGTTTTTATTTTGGCAACAACAGAGGTACACAAACTGCCAGCAACAATTTTATCTAGAGTTATGCGCTTTGATTTCAAACTAGTTAGCATAAATAATTTAATTGCGTTATTAAAAATCATTTTTGAAAAAGAAAATATCACAGCCGACGCGGAGAGTTTAAAAGCAATTGCTCAAGCGGGAGAAGGTAGCGTGAGGGACACTCTTAGCGTAGCAGATGTTTGTGCTAGTTTTAGTGGTGGCAATATTACTTATCAAAAAGTTTTAGAAGCACTAGGAACAACGACAAAAGATGTGCTAATAAATTTAGCAAATGCAATTATACAAAAAAACAGCAAAGATTTGTTACTTACCATAAATGAACTTTTTGTAGATGGCAAAAATTTAGGCGTGTTAGCAAGAGACTTAACTAACCATTTTAGAGACTTGCTAGTTATTAAAAGCATAAATAGTGCTAACGAAATGTTGAATTTACCGCAAGATATTTTTGACAAAATGCACAGCCAAGCGATGAGCGAAAAAGAAGCAAACTTGTTGTTTTATATGCAGACATTAGGCGGTATGGAGGCTGAACTTAAATATTCGGCTAATGAGAGGCTATTGTTTGAAACGGCAACACTTTCTTGTATCAATGAAATAAATGAAATATTGAGTTTGCAAAAAAGAGTAGAGGCACTAGAAAAAGGAAAGGTGCAACTGCCCGAAAAAAAGTTAGGTGAGGTAAGGCAGGCTAAGGCTGTCGTTAAGCCTCAAATGCAAACATTAGTTAAAAAGATAGAAGTTGAAGCGATAAACCAAACGCAAGATGTAAACATAAATAAATTATGGGGTAAATTTTTAATTGAATTGTCCGCAAAAGACCATCCTGTTTTATATACTGCGGCAATTGACGCTACTCCAATTAGTTTTATAAATAATGTATTTACAATTCAGACGGCAAACAAAGTTGTTTTGAATACTTTAAGTAGAGAAGAAAACAAAAAGACAATTGAGCAATTTTTAAAAAATTTTGCGTCTGATGCTCACATTGACATTGTTTTAAAACAAGATAAAATGGGAAATGATACGGAAGAAAAGTTGAAAAAAAAGTTTGGTAATAAGTTGAAAATAATAAATTAAATTTTTAGGAGAATTTTTTATGATGAAAGGTTTTGGTGGTGCAAATATTGGGCAATTAATGCAACAAGCACAAAAAATGCAGGAAAAGATGGCTCAAGCACAAGAGGAATTAGCAAACGAAGTTGTTACGGCGACTAGTGGTGGCGGAATGGTTGAAGTGCAAATGACGGGCAAAAAGCAATTAGTAAAAATAAGTCTAAAAAAAGAAGTAGTAGACCCAGATGATGTTGAAATGCTAGAAGATTTAATTTTAGTGGCGATTAATGAGGCATCTAAAAAAGCAGATGAATTATCAGAAGATAAAATGGGTTCAGCAGGACTTCCGAGCGGGTTACCATTTTAATTAAAAGGAAAAATTGATGAGAAACAATATAGAATCATTTGAAAAATTAGTAAATAATTTAAGCAAGTTGCCCGGCGTAGGAAATAAAACGGCGGGGCGTTTTGCCTATGCTATTATTAATATGAACGAGGCAGATGTTAAAACTTTTGCCGAGAGTTTAATTGAAGCAAAAGACAAAATTAAGTATTGCAGCGTTTGTGGCAATTGGACAGAAAACGACCCTTGCAACTTGTGTAAAACGAGAAGTGAGGAAACTATTTGCGTAGTTAAAGAGCCAAAAGATGTGTTAGCTTTTGAAAAGGTTAAAGATTATATGGGCACTTATCACGTGTTGCACGGCACAATCAGCCCACTTAATGGCAGAGGCCCTGATGATATTAGAATAAAAGAATTATTAAAGCGTTTGCACAGCGGACAAGTTAAGGAAGTTATTATGGCAACCAATCCCGATGTTGAGGGCGAGGCTACGGCACTTTATATTTCAAGTTTGCTAAAACCGTTAGGTATAAAAGTGACTAGGCTTGCAACAGGTATTGCAATGGGAAGCGACCTAGAATATGCCGATGAGGTTACGCTAACAAAAGCTTTAGAAGATAGAAAAACACTTTAATTTAAGATTAAAACAAATTACTAGCAAGTTGATGCTAGTTTTTTTTGTAATGCAAGCATTTATATAATCATAAAATAATAAAACAACATTTTATAAAAGTTTTCATATATAAAAATGTAATTATTAGGGGGTTAAAATGAATTATAACGACAATTTTGTATTACCACCAGATGATGTTTTAGAAAAAATGAGGGTTGCTTATCAATCATCTAGTGCAAAAACACATATTCTAAATGATAAAACGGCTAACAATGTTGAAGCCGCAAATTTGCCTCAAAGAGCGCTTGATAATTTGTATAGAAGCAATTTTTATGCTTCAGAGTTAAAAAGAATAACAAACAATAGGTATACTAGACAAAAAATACAGGATTTATTAGATAAATCACAAAATCATATAAATGAGTTTGGTAATTTGTATAATGATTTGCAAAAATATACATACAAACCCAAAACCAATTTAAGAATGAATTATTGTGCCAACCTAAAAGAGGCTATTAGTGCCGAGATTGATGTTATTGAAGAGTTGTTGGATTTGTGGCAGATGCAAATCAATGAGACACAAAATAAAGTTATATACTCATTAATACGGGAGAGGTTTAATATTTTAAAAGAGCTAAATATTATGTTTTCAAATTGTAGTTATAGGAGATTCTAAGTTTAAAAAATAAAAAAAGCGAGGATAATGCCTCGCTTGTTTTTTTATTATTGTTTTTTAGTCTAAATCAATTCTTAAAATATCTTCCAAGGTTTCATCTGAAATTTCTATTATTTCTTTTGCCCTCTCGCCAACTTTTTCTTTTACTGCTTCAAAATAATCGTACCAATTGTCTTTTATTTCATCTATATCTAGTATTTCTTCTAATTCTAAAATATGAGAAACAGCACTTGTAAATGCATTTTCTGTAGTAACAAATTCTTTACCCATATCGAATTGTTTTAATGCGATAATAACAGGGTCATTGCTTACAAACCATCTATCTTTGCCAAAGCTATCCATGCGATCACGAATTAATTTTGCCTGTGCTTTTGCAAAAAGTTGCGCTAGCTCCCAATTTGTTGCATGCCTCCATTTATACATAGGATTGCTAAACTCAACAATTTTAGAAGTAATTATTTCTTGTGTATTATTTTTTTTTGATTTAAATAGTCCCATATAAACATCCCTTATTGCTTTACTTTTTAAAATTATAGCACATATTTTTTAAAAATGCAATATGTAAATTTAATTTTATATAAGTAAAAAATAAAACTATTTAATAATTTTTTCACTATTATTAAAGCTATTTTTTAAGGGCAAAACGGTTTACTTGATGTTCCCCGACACACACGGCATCGGGCGTGTCGCGCAGCGTTAAAAAGAGTGT
>JAQVOQ010000007.1 GCA_028702545.1 Clostridia bacterium | reverse complement strand
CTTGACCGAAAATATTTTGTTTAACTAAGGAGATGTTATGTTAAATAAAGGTGAAATAGTAGCCATTTGGCTAGATATATTTGAAACGGTAAACATTAAGCGAAAATATCAAATTTTAAACGCTTATAAGTTACCAGAGGAGTTATTTAAAAACTTCAAAAAGGATGCTAGAATGTTTGAAAGTTTTTTAGACTCTAACATTTTTTCTAAAATGTCTTATGCGCTAGACGCCGATTTTATCAATAAGCAAGTAGTAGAATACAATAAAATGGGAGTAGAACTTGTTACTATTAATTCAAAAGATTATCCAAAACTACTAAAAGAAGTTGCAACACCTCCGCTAGTTTTATATTGCAAGGGCGATTTAAAATTATTAAATACTGAGTGCCTTGCAGTTGTTGGAACAAGAAGAGCGACTAGGTACGGCAAAAAAGTAACGGAAAATTTTACTAAAACACTAGTACATAATGGTTTTACAATAGTTAGCGGAATGGCGGACGGAATAGATACTCAGGCTCACGAAACTGCACTTGCCGAAGATGGAAAAACTATTGCCGTTTTAGGTGGCGGAATAAATGAACTTTATCCAAGTTCAAATATAACTCTAGGCAAAACAATTGCCGAAAAAGGCTTGTTAATCAGCGAGTATAAGCCCGACCAAAAACCAGCGGCTTTTCATTTTCCTATTCGTAACCGAATTATTGCAGGAATGAGTAAGGGAGTGTTAATTACAGAAGCTGACCTTAAAAGTGGCAGTATGCACACAAAAGAATATGCCTTAGAAGCAAACCGCGACTTATTTATAGTGCCAGGAAATATTGACAGCCCTCAAAGTTTAGGTTGCAATGCAGTTATTAAGGCTTTACAGGGTTGTATGGTGACGGCACCTGAGGATATTTTAGAAGTTTATGGCAAAACGAACAATTATAAAGAGTTTGTAAAGCAAAATAATTTTCAACTTTCGCTTGATGAGCAGGTTGTTATTAATTGTTTAGGAAGTGAAGAGGTGCATTATGATGAACTCTTAGATAAAACAAACTTAGACACAAAAACCCTTAACAGTTTGTTGACAACTATGCAAGTTCGTGGAATAATAAAAAAATTACCAGGAAATTTATACAGTATATAGAATCTTTAGGAGGATTAATGAATTTAGTAATTATAGAAGGTGTAGGTAAAAAAGACACCATAAAAAAATATTTAGGTAAAGATTATACCGTTTTTGCAACAAAGGGACACGTTAGAGATTTGCCACAAAAAACTATAGCGGTAGATATTAAAGGTGATTTTTCACCTAAATATGTTATTATGCCAGACAAAAAAGACATAATAGTACAGTTAAAAGAAAAAGCAAGTAAGTGTGATAAAATTTATCTAGCATCCGATCCAGACCGCGAGGGTGAGGCGATTGCATATCATGTTGCTCATATTTTAGGCATACCTAAAGAAGAAAAATGCCGTGTAGTTTTTAATGAAATTAGTAAAAAAGCTATTGAAGAAGCGCTAAAACATCCGCGAGCAATTGATCAAAATTTAGTAGATGCTCAACAAGCAAGAAGAGTGTTAGATAGACTTGTGGGTTATAAATTATCTCCTGTTGTGTCTAAAAAAATTAAACCAAGATTAAGTGCTGGCAGGGTGCAAAGCGTTGCATTAAAACTAGTAGTTGATAGAGAACGCGAAATTTTAGACTTCAAACCTCAAGAATATTGGTTGATTAAAGCAGAACTTGAAAAACCTACTGAGCAACCGTCGTTTACTGCACTTTTAAATAGATATAAGGGTAAAAACATCAAAATTGTAACTGCCGAGCAAGCAAAAGAGGTTGAAAACAACTTAAAAAATGCAAACTATATTGTTAAAAAAGTAGTTAAAAAAGTTACAAAATCTAGCCCTAATGCTCCATTTATTACAAGTACCTTACAACAAGATGCACTAAATAAGTTAGGTATGGATTTAAGAAAAACAACTTATACGGCACAAACTTTGTACGAGGGTGTTAAATTGCCAGAAGGTAAAACAGCACTTGTTACATACATAAGAACAGACTCTACAAGAGTTAGTTCCGATGCTGTTAGTATGGTAAGAGAGCATATAACAAAAGTTTTTGGGGCGGAATTTTTACCAGATAAACCTAACTTTTATAAAAGTAAAGACTCAGCACAAGATGCCCATGAGGCGATTAGACCAATTAATATGGATGTATCTCCAGAAGATGTTAGAGGGCATATTAATAGTGATGAATATAGGCTTTATAAGTTAATTTATGAGCGTTTTTTAGCAAGCCAAATGAACGAAGCTACTTTTGATAGCGTTATTTGCGATATCGAGGCGAGTAACTATTTGTTTAAAGTTACAGGTAAAACTCCTAAGTTTTTAGGTTACACAGTAGCTTATAAGGGTTATTTAAGCGAAGAAGAACAAGAGGAAGAAAATGAAGAAAAGAAAAAACTTCCTAACTTATATGAGGGTGACACACTAAAATTATTAAACTTAATGCAAGAACAAAAGTTCACCGAGCCACCAAAGCGTTTTACAGAAGCTATGCTTGTTAAAACGATGGAGGAAAAAGGCATAGGAAGACCAGCGACTTACACGCCTACAATTACACTGCTTGCTGCAAGAAAATACACCGAAAAAGATAAAAATAAATTAAAACCAACCGAACTTGGCATAATGTTAAACGATGTTTTAGCAAAGTTTTTTGGAAAAGTTATAGATGTTGATTTTACCGCAAGAATGGAAACAAAGTTGGATGAAGTTGCAGAAACTGGACTGCCTTGGAAAGAAGAAGTTGTTGCAAAATTTTATCATTGGTTTGAAAAGTTTTTAATAAAAGCTGGCGAAGATACAACGAGAGTAAAAATAGAGTATGAAGTAACCGACATTCCTTGTGATAAATGCGGGGCGATGATGGTTGTTAAAGAAGGAAAATACGGCAAATTTTTAGCTTGTCCTAATTTTCCAACTTGCAAAAATATTATGCAAATAACTAAAAAGAAAGAAAAAGCAGTGGCAAAGTGTCCTGATTGTGGCAAAGATGTTTTTCCAAGAAGAAGTAAAAAGGGAACTATATTTTATGGTTGCTCAGGATATCCTGATTGCAAATTTATTTCGTGGGGTATACCTATGGAAGAAAAATGCCCAGATTGTAACAGTTATTTGACAAAGCAAGAAATGAAATCTGATTTTGTTATTCGTTGTTCAAGTAAAACTTGCAGTTATAAAAGAGTTGAACCAAAGCCTAAAAGTGAGGGGAAAGCTGAGGATAATGAGTAAAAAGGTTAATGTTATAGGAGCAGGACTTGCAGGCGTTGAGGCGAGTTATCAACTTGCAAAACGAGGTTTTTTGGTTAATTTATACGAAATGAAACCGAGCGAATATTCTCCTGCACATCATAGTTCTAATTTTGCTGAACTCGTTTGTTCTAATAGTTTGCGTTCAAACGAAATTACAAATGCCGCGGGGTTATTAAAAGAAGAATTAAGGGTGTTAGATAGCCTTGTTATAAAAACTGCCGAAGAGAACGGTGTGCCAGCAGGTGGTGCATTAGCTGTTGATAGAGAGGCATTTAGTAAGGCCGTAACCGAAAAAATTAACGCTATCAAAAACATTAAAGTAATAAACGAAAGAATAGATAAAATAGATGTTAATACGCCGACCATAATTGCAACAGGACCACTTACATCAAAGGCATTAAGCGAGAGTTTAAAAGAATTGTTAGGTCAAAATTATCTTTACTTTTTTGATGCAGCAGCACCAATTTTAACTCACGAAAGTATAGATTTGAATAAGACTTTTGTTGCTGACCGTTACGATAAGGGCGATGGCGATTATTTAAACTGTCCTATGACAAAAGAAGAATATCAAGTTTTTTATAACGAACTAATTTTAGCAAAAACAGCCAAACTAAAAGATTTTGAAGGCGCAGAAGTTTTTGAGGGGTGTATGCCCGTTGAAGTTATGGCAAAAAGAGGTTTTAAATCACTTTTGTTTGGACCACTAAAACCCGTAGGACTTGTTAATCCACTAACAAAAAAAACTTATTATGCAGTTGTTCAATTAAGAAAAGAAACTGTAAAATCTGAGTTATATAATATTGTTGGTTTTCAAACTAACCTAACTTATATAGAGCAAAAAAGAGTGTTTGGCTTAATACCAGCTCTTAAAAATGCCGAGTTTGTAAGATTTGGTGTTATGCATAGAAATACTTTTGTAAATGCACCCGCTGTTTTAAATAAATATTATCAAGTTAAGTCTCATAGTAATATATTTATTGCAGGCCAATTATCCGGTGTTGAGGGTTATATTGAGAGCGTTGCAAGTGGATTATATGCCGCTATTAATATGGCAAATTATTTAAATAATAAACCTTTTATAACTTTTGATGCGAGTACGGCAATAGGCGCAATGCCTAATTATATAGCGCATTCTAGTGTTAAAAATTTTCAACCGATGAACATTAATTGGCGCATTATTGACGAGTTAAAAGAAGATATTAAAGACAAAAAAATAAAACGGGCAAAATTAGCCGAAAAAGCACTAAATAGTTTAAAGGAAACAATTAAAAAAGGAGAAAAAGATGGAACAATTTAGAGGAACAACAATAGTAGCTGTTAAAAAAAATGGTAAAACAGCAATAGCAGGAGATGGTCAAGTTACTCTCGGCCAAAATGTAATTATGAAAAATAACGCAGTAAAAGTGCGTAGAATTTATAACGATAAAGTTGTAATAGGTTTTGCTGGAGGCGTTGCGGATGCTTTTAGTTTAAGCTCAAAATTTGAGGAAATGTTAAACAAATTCTCAGGCAACTTAATGCGTAGTGCGGTAGAACTTGCACTTGCTTTTAGAAATGATGAGATTTTACGAAAATTAGAGGCTATGATGTTAATAGCAGACAATCAAAAGTTATTAATTTTAAGTGGTAACGGCGAGGTTATAGAACCAGAAAACGGCATTTGTGCTATTGGAAGTGGTGGAAATTATGCCTATGCAAGTGCAAAAGCATTGATTGAAAACACAAATTTATCAGCGAGAGAAATTGCTGAAAAAGCATTACATATAGCTGGTGATCTTTGCGTATTCACAAATCATCACATCACCATTGAGGAGGTTTAAAAAATGAATTTATCACCAAAACAAATTGTAAAAGAACTTGATAAATATATTATAGGGCAAGATGAGGCTAAAAGAGCCGTGGCAATTGCTCTTAGAAACCGTTATAGGCGTAGCCAACTAAACGAAGAGCTAAGGGAAGAAATTACGCCAAAAAATATTATTATGAAAGGTCCAACAGGCGTTGGTAAAACCGAAATTGCAAGAAGACTTGCAAAGCTTGTTAAGTCGCCTTTTGTAAAAGTTGAGGCTACAAAATTTACTGAAGTTGGCTATGTTGGAAGAGATGTAGAAAGTATGATTCGCGACCTTGTAGAAGTGGCAGTAAGGCTAGTAAAAGAAGAAAAAATTGCAGAAGTAGAAGTAAAAGCCGAGGAACTTGCAATAAAAAAATTATTTGATATTATTTTTACAGCAAAAAGAGTTGAAGAAACGGGTAGTAGCGAAAATAAAACAGATATTTTAGAAAACTTAAAAAACGGTAAATACGACAACGATGTTATAGAACTAGACATAATAGACACTCCAAAACCTGTTGAAATTATGCCGGGCGGAATGGAAACTATTAGCATAGGAAATATTTTTGGCGGAATGCTACCACAAAAGAAAAAACGCAAAAAAATGGATGTTTTAACTGCGAAAAAGTTGCTTATTAGTGAAGAAAGTGCAAAATTGATAGACCTTGATTCAATAAACGAAGAGGCTATTAAAAGAGCAGAAAATGAAGGCATAATTTTTATTGACGAAATAGACAAAATAGCTGCAAAAGGTAATCGTAATGGACCAGATGTAAGCAGAGAAGGCGTTCAACGCGACATTTTGCCGTTTGTAGAAGGTTGTACTGTTAACACAAAATATGGCTCAATTAAAACCGATCATATTTTATTTATTGCAGCGGGCGCTTTTCACATAGCTAAAATTGAAAATTTAATTCCAGAATTTCAAGGACGTTTTCCAATTAGGGTTGAGTTAAAAAACTTGACAAAGGATGATTTTATTAAAATTTTAAAAGAGCCCAAAAATGCAATGACTTTGCAATATATGGAACTATTAAAAGTTGATAACATTGACTTAACTTTTACAGAAGACGCACTAGAAGAAATCGCTGAAATAGCCGAAAAAGAAAATGATACCTCAGAAAATATCGGTGCAAGAAGGTTACACACAATTATGGAAAGTATACTAGAAGATATATCATTTAACGCAAACGGCGAACATCCTATTATGAAAGTAGTAATAGATAGAGCTTATGTGCAAAAAGTGTTAGGTTCTACTATTAAAAAGTATGACTTAACCAAATATGTATTATAAAAAAGTGTTTATTTTGAAAATTTCAGCGTTACTGCTTTCCCACGCAAAACAGTTACTTAGGTTTTGCTAAGCGCCTGTCTTGCGTGACAAGGCGAGCCTTGAACTTTCCTAAAATAAACACTTTTTAGTTAAGATTTATATGTTTTAATTTTTTAGAAAAATAAAATAATTTTTAAATATTTTTATTTTATCAAATTTACTTTATTAATTGACTTAAACTATGTATTATTGCTATAATATACTTATAAATGTGGTGACTTTGTGAGTGCCTCGGCGCTAGTGACACACAACAGTAGCAGTGTAGACGAAAATTTTGAGGCTACAACGGTTTGCTTCCGTTAAAGAGTTGATGAGAAAAAACTTTTTTAAAATAAGTTTTTTAAACAAGGGTGGCACCGCGTAACAATAAAATTTACGCCCCTTAACTGCTTAATTTTTAGTGGTTAAGGGGTTTATTTTATATTTAGGAGATTAGTATGATTAACGCACCAAAAGGAACAAAAGATATTTTACCTACCGAGAGCTATAAGTGGCATTATTTAGAGGAAAAAATTAGAAAAATTACCTCTTTATATAACGCTAAGGAAATTCGTACTCCGATGTTTGAGAGTACCGAGTTATTTTTGCGCGGAGTGGGACAAAGCACAGATATTGTAAATAAGGAAATGTATACTTTTTTAGATAAAGGCAATAGAAGCATAACCTTAAAACCAGAGGGCACAGCGGGAGTTGTTAGGAGTTATATTGAAAACGGCCTGTTCAACGAGGCTCAACCGATTAAATGCTATTATATTAGTTCTATTTTTAGGTATGAAAGACCGCAAAAAGGCAGACTTAGAGAGCATCATCAATTTGGTGTTGAATATTTTGGTACCAATAGCCCACTTGCTGACGCTGAGGTTATTAGTATAGCTGTTGATTTTATAAAAAGCTTAGGAATAGAAAAAGTTAGCGTTAATATTAACAGTATAGGAAGTCAGATAGACCGTGAAAACTATAAACTAGAGTTAAAAGATTATTTTAAAAATAAACTAAATTTTTTATGTGAGGATTGTAAAATAAGATATGACCAAAATGTTTTAAGGTTACTTGATTGCAAAGTAGATATGGGCAGTGAGGCAGTAAAAGGTGCTCCTAGCATATTAAATAGTTTAAGTAAAGAAAGCAAAGAACATTTTGAACAAGTTAAACAATTGCTTGACTTAAAGGGTATAACTTATAAAATTAACGACAAAATTGTTCGCGGACTAGATTATTATACAGGTACAGTTTTTGAAGTTATAGCAGATGATATTAAGGGCCCAAGTAAAGTAATTTGTGGCGGTGGCAGGTATAATAATTTAGTGGAAGAGTTAGGTGGCAAACCAACTGAGGCAGTAGGCTTTGGAATGGGATTAGAGCGAATTTTAATGCTACTTGAAGAATTTAATATAAATATTATAGAAGATAAAAAAGTTGATGCATACATTGCAAAAATTGGGTTAGAGAATAATTTAGTGGCAGTTGAAATTGTAAATGAATTAAGGAAAAATGGCATAAGTTGTGAGAACGATTTAGTTAGTCGCAACCTAAAAGCCGAATTAAAATATGCATCAAAAATCAATGCTCAATATGCTGTTATAATAGGCGAAGACGAATATAAACAAGGCAAAGTACAAGTAAAAGATATGGCTACAAGTGAAGAAAAATTAGTAGCATTAAAGGACTTGGTAAAATATTTATTAGGGGAGTTAAATTAAAAATGGCAGAATTTTTAAACGGAATGACTAGAACTCACAAGTGCGGTAATTTAACGCGAAAAAATGTGGGTGAGAATGTAATATTGATGGGCTGGGTAGCTAGTAAAAGAGATTTTGGTAATTTAAGTTTTGTACGTTTGCGCGATGTGTCGGGAGATGTGCAAATAGTTTTTAATGCTCAGCATTTAAGCGAGCAGTTAAACAAAAAATCAAGTTTGCTAAAATATGAATATGTTATTGCGGTTGAAGGCGAGGTAAGTTTAAGAGAAGAGATAAATATTAGGCTTGATAAACCCACTGGCGAAATTGAAATTTTGGCTAAAAATTTATTGATTTTAAGCGAGAGCGAAACATTGCCTTTTATGCTAGAAGGCAAAAACATAGGAAACGAGATGTTTAGACTAGAATATCGTTATATTGATATCCGCAGGAATGAAATTAAAAACAACCTTATTTTAAGGTCAAATATAAGCAAAAGTGTAAGGGATTATTTAGCGAGCGAGGATTTTATTGAAGTCGAAACTCCAATTTTAGGCAAGAGCACGCCGGAAGGTGCTAGGGACTATTTAGTGCCAAGCAGAGTTAATAACGGCACTTTTTACGCACTTCCTCAAAGTCCACAATTATATAAACAACTACTTATGATTGGTGGATTAGACCGCTACTATCAAATAGCAAAATGTTTTAGAGATGAGGACCTTAGAGCCGACAGGCAACCTGAGTTTACTCAAATAGATATTGAAATGAGTTTTATAGATAAAGAAGATAAAATTATGACTATTGCAGAACAATTAGTTAAAAACATTTTTAAAGATAACTTAAATTACGAGGTTAAAACTCCACTAACTAAAATAACTTACAAAGAAGCGATAGAAATTTATGGTTCAGATAAGCCAGATTTAAGGTTTGGTATGAAAATTGTTGATTTAACTAAAACGCTAGCAAGCACTACTTTTGAAATGTTTGCGAATGCTATTAATGCAGGTGGTAGCATTAGGGCGATTAATGCAAAAGGACTAAATGAACAAGTTGCCAGAAAATATTTAGATAAATTAACCAATACAGCTAAGTTGTTTAAAGCAAAAGGCTTAATGAGTATAAGAAATACGGTAGAGGGCATTAACACGAGTTTGTCTAAATTTTTAACCGAACAAGAATTATCACAAATTATAAAAGTAACTAATTTAGAAGAAGGTGATTTGCTTTTGATAGTTGCTGATGGTAATAATGAAGTAGTTTGCAAAGCACTTGGCGCCTTGAGGTTAGAACTTGCAAATAATTTTGAGTTAATAAACAAAGATGAATATAATTTGAGTTGGGTTGTTGATTTTCCTATGTTTGAGTATAACGAGGAAGATAAACGATATTATGCAGCTCATCACCCGTTCACAGCACCAAAAGATGAAGATTTGCATATATTAGAGACTAATCCACAAGCGGTAAGAGCAAAAGCCTATGATATGGTAATAAACGGTCAAGAAGCAGGTGGCGGAAGTATTAGAATTAGTACAAAAGAAGTGCAAGAGCGCGCATTTAAGGCACTAGGCTTTACAGAAGAGGACATAAAAACTCAATTTGGTTTTTTTGTTGATGCATTTAACTATGGCACACCACCGCATGGTGGAATAGCTTTTGGACTTGACAGACTTGTTATGTTGCTTGGCAAAACAGATAATATTAAAGATGTTATAGCATTTCCTAAAATTCAAAATGCAAGTTGCCTTATGAGTAAAGCACCCGGTACAGTCAGTCAAAAACAATTAGACGAACTAGCTCTAATTATTAAAAAGGAACAAAAATAATTTTATGAGAATGTATGAAAAAACACAGATGTTATTTGGCGACTTAAAATTAAAAAAGTTAAAAGACGCCAACATAATTGTTTTTGGTGTTGGCGGAGTTGGTGGTTATGTTATTGAAATGTTAGCTAGAACAGGTGTTGGAAGCTTAACAATAGTTGACGGCGATGTAATTAGTGCGAGTAACATAAATAGGCAAATAATAGCGCTAAACTCTAATATTGGCAAACCAAAAGTTGAGGTGATGGCGGCTAGACTAAAAGACATTAATACTGATATTAATGTAAAGACTATTTATAAAAGATTCAACAAAAACAGCATCTCGGAGTTTGATTTAGCAGGGTATGATTATATTATAGATGCAATTGATAGCATTCAAGACAAAGTGTTATTGATTGAGTTGGCAAAAAAAATTAATATAAAAATAATAAGTTCTATGGGCACAGGCAATAGGAGTTATTTGCCGAGCTTTAAAATAGGCGATGTTTTTACAACTACTTACGACACACTAGCCAAAAAATTAAGAAAAGAACTAAAAAAAACAGACATAAAAAGCTTAACAGTAGCCTATACCGATGAGCAACCTACGAAACAAACGCCAACAGCAAGTGTTGCATATTATCCTGCGACCTGTGGCATATTAATTGCAAGTTATGTAATAAATGTGCTTATTGCAGAGTAAGTTTATTAATATAAAAATTTTAAAAAATAATTATAAATTTATAACTAATTTTACTTTACAATCATATATTTTAATGTTATAATTTTTTTGAAAAAATAAAAATAAATAAATTAATATAAGGAGAAAATATAATATGTCTAAACCAATTTATGTTAGTGACAAAGACTTTGCGGAGGTCGTTTTAAAAAGCGAAAAGCCAATTTTGGTTGATTTTTATGCTGACTGGTGTGGTCCTTGCAAAATGATAGCGCCAATTTTAGAGCAAGTAGCAGAAACTTTAGGCGAGGATGCAACAATTGCAAAACTTAATGTTGATGATAATCCACAAATATCTAGGACTTATATGGTTATGAGTATTCCAACTATGATAATTTTTAAAAATGGTCAAATTATGGAAAAACTTGTAGGATTAAGGCCTGAAAATGCACTTTTAGAAACCATTAAAAAATACATTTAACTTTTTTTTAAAAACACTTAATTAATGAGTGTTTTTTTATTATTATTTTTAAATATAAAAGCCTTATTATGCGTAGATGTTGACACTAAACAGTCATTGTGTTATTATTTGATTAAAGCAAATTATAAAATAATATTAATTAATTTTTTAATTTTTAGTATTTAATATAAATATTTTGGCAAGACAAACTCAGATAGTATTTTATTATTAGATAAAGAGGAAGAAATATGGAAAGAAAAGTGTTTTTAGATTCAGCGAGTACGACTTATGTTAATGCGGAAGTTTTGCAAGAGATGCTTCCAGTTTTTGACACGGTTTATGGTAACGCAAATAGCCTTCATAACTTCGGTAGGGCGGCAAATGAATTATTAGACAAAGCAAGAGATAGAGTGGCAAAAGCAATAAATGCAAAAGCGAGCGAAATTTATTTTACCTCAGGTGGAACAGAGGCTAATAATTGGGCAATTAAAGGCTTAGTTTATGCCAATAATTTAAAAGGCAATCATATAATAACTTCTCAAATTGAACATGATTCGGTTTTAGAAACTTTTAAAGAATTAGAGCACGAAGGCTTTAGAGTAACTTATTTACCAGTTGATAAAAACGGTATTGTTAATCTTGCAAATTTAATGCATGTTTTGTCTAGTAATACTATTTTAGTATCTATTATGACGGCAAATAATGAAGTGGGAACAATTCAACATATAAATGCAATATCAAAAACAGTTAAGGAAAAAGGCATATTGTTTCATACCGATGCAGTGCAAGCTTTTTCTAACCTAAAAATTGATGTAAAGGAACTAAATGTTGATGCGATGACGCTATCTTCTCATAAAATTTATGGGCCAAAAGGCATAGGCGCACTTTATGTTAAACGCGGAGTTAAAATTAAAAATTTGTTGATTGGCGGTTCACAGGAATTTTCTAAAAGAGCGGGTACTGTTAATGTTCCAGCTGCAGTAGGTTTTGGCAAAGCAGCAGAGCTTGCAATTAGAGATATGAAAGCAACTAACGACAAAACTAAAAATTTAAGAGATTATTTTATTAGAGAATTAAAAAATCATATTACAGGCATTCATATTAATGGGCATCCAATTCAACGCTTGCCACATATTGCAAATGTTTCGTTTGATTATATAGACGGCGAGTCAATTATGCTAATGTTAGATCTTGACGGCATTGCAGTTTCAACAGGTGCAGCTTGCTCGTCTGGCGACACCAAGGAGTCCCATGTATTAAGGGCAATGGGAGTACCTACCGAACTTATTAAAAACACTATTCGCTTTTCGTTTACTAAACGCACAACTAAAGAAGAAATTAATTATGTGATAGAGAAGCTTGAGGTTATAGTAAAAAAATTAAGAGATATTTCTCCTCTTACAAAAAGAATAAAAAAGGAGCGATAAGATATGTATAATAAAAGAATAATGGAATTGTTTTTAAATGCTAAAAATGCTGGCGAAATAAGGTCGGCAGATGGTGCGAGCGAAGTTGAAAATGAAACTTGCGGAAGTATAATCAAACTATTTATACTAGCAGAAACAGGTGTTGTTACAGAGGCTAGGTTTAAAACTTTTGGTTGTCCTGTTTCTATTGCCGCGTCTGTTCTTATTACCGAAATGATAAAAGGCAAAACTATCGAAGAAATATCAATAATAACTCTAGAAGATTTATTACAAGAGTTAGGTGAGTTGCCACAGGGAAAAGTTAGATGCGTTGAAACTGCATTTGAAGCATTGATTGAACTGCTTGCAAGTTATGATAAAAAACAAAAAAGAAAAGAAAAAATAGTAGAAAAAAGTTAAATAAATATATTAAAACAACTTTAAAAAGGTTGTTTTTTTGTTATAAAGTAGCGTTTTTTAACATAATTTTGACTAAAAGAGCGTTTTGTGGGAAAAATAAAGTTGTACCAATATAAAAATTTTAAAAAACAGGAGGTATATACTATGTTTATGGGGAAAGATAGTCTATTTTTAGGTATGATAGTAGGAGCAGTTGTTGGAGCTGTTTATGTTCAAAGCAACAAAGAAGCACAACGAATAGTTCAAAAAGGTAAAACCGCTGTTAAAAAACAATTACAAAATATGTAATTTGTTGAAAATTAATTAAAAAGCACATAAGTATTTATTTAAACTAAAACTTTGTGCTTTTTATTTTGACTTTTTTCTTATTTATGTTAAAATTTGCTTAATGGTAAAAAGAGGTATTTATGAAAAAGATGGCACTTGACTTTGGAGATGTGCGAATTGGCATAGCAACAAGTGACTCGTTAGGGATTATTGCCTCTGGGCTTGAAACTTATGCGAGGAAAACAGAAGAGGAAGACCTTTTATATATTGCAAAATTAATTGCTGATTTAAAAGTAGACACCGTAGTTATGGGATTACCACTTAATATGGATGGCAGTTCTGGAAGGCGAGTAGGGGTTACAAAATCTTTTGGCGACAAACTGAAAGACATTACCACAGCAAAAATTGTTTATCAAGATGAGCGTTTAAGTTCAGTATCTGCTGAAAAAATCTTAATAGAAGGCAATATGAGAAGGGAAAAACGCAAACTTGTAATAGACCAATTAGCGGCTACAATAATTTTACAAAGTTATTTAGATAGATTTTAATTCAAACTTTAAAAAGGAGAATATTATGGGAAAAGAAAAAGTAGAGAAAGTAGATAAAGTAGAAAAAGAAGCAAGAAATCCAATTGAGGCGCTTTTAGATGCTGAGGACGATCAAACAATAGTTTTATTTGACGAGCAAGATAATGAAGTTGAGTTTGACCAAATTGCTCTTATTCCTTACAAAAACAAGGCGTATGCAATTTTAAAACCAACAAAACCTATGGAAGGTGTTGCTGATGATGAGGCAATAGTTTTTGCACTAATAGAAGACGAAAACGGCGAAGATTTGTTGAGTATAGAAACTGATGAGACAATTATTAATGCTGTGTTTGATGAGTATTATAAACTTTTAGAAGAAAAATAAAAAAAACCGTTTATTTTGAAAATTTCATCGTTAACTGTGTTGCTCGTCTAAACAGTCATTTGCGTTTAAAGCAAACTCCTGTCTATTCGGACAACACAGTTTTGAACTTTCCTAAAATAAACGGCTTTTTTGTTGCTTTAATAATTTTAGATAAAATTAAATTCTTTTATAACCTTTATAATAAGGTAAATAAAAAAATTAGCCGTTGTATTACGGCTTTTTATTATTTTTAATCATTATGTCATTCTGAGGAATAGCTGTATAAGCATACTTACGAAGAATCTTTTAAAGCATTTTTTAAGCAATTATTATTACTTTTTTTTGAGTATATTAATAAAAAAAGTTGATAATAATCATTGATTTTTTTTGTTTTGTATGTTAAAATTAAATCGTTTTCAAAATTACACACCTATTAGCTATTCTATGGCGGTTGCCAAATTTTTTTTGGTTGTTATAGGAGCTTTAACGCAGTAGGGAGGGAAAAAACAAAAAGGAGAATTATAAATGTCTGTAATTACAATGAAACAACTTTTAGAAGCTGGTGTTCACTTTGGACATCAAACAAGAAAATGGAATCCTAAAATGAAGGAATACATTTTCACATCTAGGAACGATATTCATATCATTAACCTAGAAAAAACTGCTGTAATGGTAGAAAAAGCTTATGCTTTTATGCTTGAACAAGCAAAACAAGGAAAAACAGTTTTGTTTGTTGGTACTAAAAAACAAGCGCAAGACGCAATCAAGGAAGAGGCTACTCGTTGTGGTATGTACTACATTAACTCTCGTTGGTTGGGCGGAACTTTAACTAATTTTAAAACAATTAGGAGTAGAGTTGACCGTTTAAATCAAATTGACAAAATGGAAGCGGTAGGCGAATTTGAATTATTACCTAAAAAAGAGGTTATTAAAATTAATTTAGAACGTGCAAAATTAGAAAAAAATCTTGGTGGTATTAGAGAAATGACCAGACTTCCAGGCGTTTTATTTGTAATTGACCCTAAAAAAGAGCACATTGCCTTAAAGGAAGCAAGAAACCTAAACATTCCTATTGTAGGACTTGTTGATACAAATTGTGATCCAACAGAAGTTGATGTGATTATTCCAGGTAACGACGACGCTATAAGAGCCGTAAAATTAATTTCAGAAGTTATGGCAAATGCTATTATTGAAGCAAAAGAAGGCGCTAGCGTTGAAGTTAAAGAAGATGACAAAGAAGAAATAACAAACTTAGAAGAAGTATTGGCGACAACTGTTGTTGAAGACAAAGAATAATAAGTTTTAAATCATTAAGGAGAATTTAATATGTTTACGGCAAAAAATGTAGCAGAATTAAGGGCTATTACTGGCGCTGGTATGATGGATTGCAAAAAAGCACTTACAGAATGCAACGGCGACATAGAAGAAGCTCAAAAATTCTTACGCAAAAAAGGTATGGCAGCTGCTGAAAAAAAATTAAGCAGAATTGCAACAGAGGGCGCAGTTGGTTCATATATTCATATGGGCGGGAAAATTGGCGTTTTAGTCGAAGTTAACTCAGAAACTGACTTCGTTGCTAAAAACGAAAAATTTCAACAACTAGTAAAGGATATTGCAATGCATATTGCAGCATCTAAACCTCAAGTTGTTAGAGTAGAAGAGGTTAGTGAAGAAGCAGTGGCAAGAGAAAAAGAAATTTTTACAGCTCAAGCTTTAGCAGAAGGCAAACCCGCAGCAATTGTTGAGAGAATGGTAGAGGGCAGAATTAAAAAATATTACCAAGATATAGTATTAATGGAACAAGCCTTTGTTAAAGACCCTTCTAAAACAATAAAAAACATAATGGACGAAGCAACGCTAATTATTGGCGAAAAATTATCAATTCGTCGTTTTACTCGTTATGAGTTGGGCGAAGGCCTTGAAAAAAGACAAGATAATTTTGCTGAAGAAGTTATGAGTTTCACCAAAAAATAAAAAAAGAGTGAAATTTTGAAAATTTCATCGTTACTGGGTTATTTTATAAACAGTCATTTAGGTTATCTAAACTCCTGTCTAAAAAATAACCCGAGCCTTGAACTTTCCTAAAATTTCACTCTTTTTTGTTGCCTGTATAATAAAAATTAAATATAAATTAAGGTAATCTCATCGTTCCTGCCTTAACACACAAACCAGTCACTTAGGTTAACTAAACTCCTGTCTTGTGTGATAAGGCGAGCCTTGACCTTACTGCAAATAAATGTGTTTTTTTTGTGCACTAAATATGGAGTAAACACTATATTTTGAAAATTTTTAGGTTGTTGTGTGTTTGCCGTGAATAGTCATTTAGAATAACTAATTCAAATTGTGCGGGTTTCCCACAAAGCACTCCCGTAGGGTGCAACTTTGAGGGGAGGAGGAAAACGCAACTTTAAAATGGAACAACTTTATTAAAAAGTTGTGTAATGATAAAAGTTGATGTTTGACGAGAGCCTTGAACTTTCTTAAAATCTCACTCTTTTTTGTTTCTATACTATACTTACTGTTTAAATTTTATAAATTTCGTTTTTTTTCCGTTTAAAATAATATTTGCTAAAATTAAACAAATTAAAAACTTAAAATTTAATTAAATCAAAAGCTTTTAGCCTTAAAAAGTTTGCCAAATGTTAGTTTTTTTAGTAAACTAAGGCTACTTAAAATAAACAAAGCAAAAGGTGGAAATTTAAAATGTATGATGAAATAATTGAGGCGCTAAAAGAAAGTTTAGAAAAGGCGATAAATTACTATAAAAGCGAGTTGAGTACCATTAGAGCGGGCAGAGCCAATCCTAGAATTTTAGACAAAGTTATGGTTAATTATTATGGCAATATGACGCCCCTAAGACAGATGGCAAATGTAAGTGCGCCAGAGGCTAGAATGTTACTTATTTCTCTTTGGGACACAGGAGCTTTAAGAGATGTTATAAAAGCACTTAATGATGCTAATTTAGGTTTATCTCCAAGTGATGATGGCAAAATAATTAGGCTTGTTTTTCCTGTGTTAACAGAAGAAAGAAGAAAGGATTATGTTAAATCAGTTAAAAGGATGGCAGAAGAAGCAAAAATAACTTTAAGAAACGAGCGAAGAGATGCTATTGATATGTTAAAAGAACTTAAAAAAGACAATATTTTAACAGAAGATACAATAAAAGTTGCCGAAAGAGATGTTCAAAAAGAAATTGATGCTTACTCAGCTGAAGTTGACGAACTGTTAAAACTTAAAGAAAAGGAAATTTTAGAAATATAATGAGCGAAGATTTTATTGGCAAAAATATAATAGATGTAATAAAAACATTAAAAGAACAAAAAATAAATTACATAGTTAAGGACAATAATTCTGGCTCGGGCGATTTTGATACTGAGCTAGTTGTTAGAGTAAAACAAATAAATGAAAATACAGTTGAACTAATAACAAGCAAGTTTTTAGTTAACATTTAAAGAGGGTGTATGAATATTTTTTCAAATAAAAGTCAAAAATTATTAGATGCAAATAAACTTCCTCACCATATTGCTTTTATTATTGATGGTAACGGTCGCTGGGCAAAAAAAAAGGGTTTACCTAGAACTGTAGGCCATAGTTTCGGCGTTAAGGCCGTTGCAGATACCGTACAAAATTGTGTTAATTTAGGTATTAAATATATGAGTTTTTATGCATTTTCTACCGAAAATTGGAATAGACCGCAAGATGAGGTTGATGCTATTTTTGAATTACTAAGAGACTATATAAAACAATATGTTGGAGACTATGAGAATAAAAATATAAAAGTTATGACTAGCGGTGATATTACAAAATTACCAAAAGACATTTATGAAACTATTGAAGAGGCCAAAGAAAAAACTAAACATTGCACCGATTTTGTTTTAAATATTGCACTTAATTATGGTGGAAGGGACGAGATTATTAGAGGAATTAACCAAATTATTAAAGATGGCGTTAAAGATGTTAGTAAGGAAAGTTTTAAAACTTATTTATATACAAAGAATTTGCCAGACCCCGACCTAATAGTTAGAACATCGGGCGAGTTTAGAACGAGTAATTTTATGCCTTATCAAGCAGTTTATTCAGAATGGGCATTCCCTAAGACTTATTGGCCAGACTTTAATAATAAGCAACTTATAAAAATTCTTTTGAATTTTCAAAAAAGAGATAGGCGTTTTGGCGCTATTAAAAAAGAGGAAAAGAAATGAAACAAAGGATATTAACGGGAGCCATACTTCTTTTAATTGTTATAGTAGCATTTTTACTGCGAGAAGTTAACTTAATAATATTTGACACTTTTATTGCGATGGCAATCGTGTTTGCTACTGCTGAGGTTTCTAGGGTTTTTATCCGCTCCGGTAGAGAAAATTTTATGGAAGTTGCGGTGTCATATTCAATTTGTGTATACCTTGGTTTGATTTGGGGTATTTACGCGTCGTTTACTTTAACTTCTTATTTGTTTGTGCAAATTGCTATATTGATAATATTTTTTATAATAAGTTTTGGACTTTCTTTCTTTAATAAAAAAGCTTTAAGTCAAAACGAAAATTTTAAACAAAGCAGATTAACTATGTATGAGTACTCAATTCAAAAAGCTTTTAAAACGCTTTTTGTTATGGTTTATCCAACGCTATTACTTAGTTTTTTATATTTAATCAATCACATTCAAGAGTTAAGGTTATCTAATTTGGCTATAACGGCTTATGCGGGCGTTGACCTTGCACTTATGGTGCTTGTGATGACATTTTTGGCAACAATAGCAGCAGATACTTTTGCTTATTTTGTTGGAAGTCGCATAGGAGGACCAAAATTAGCACCATTAATTAGCCCTAAAAAAACAATATCAGGTGCAATTGGGGGACTATTTGGAAGCATTATTGTTGCAGGTGTGGTATTTATCTTATTTAACAGTATTGCCACATTTAACGTATCATTTTTTCAAGCAGAAATTACTATTTGGCACTTTTTAATTTATGGATTATTTGCCTCAGTTGTTAGTCAAGCAGGTGATTTGTTTGCTTCGTATGTTAAAAGAAGGGCAAGAGCAAAAGATTTTAGTACAATTTTTCCAGGACACGGTGGTTTTATGGATAGGCTAGACGGCATTAGTTTTAATGCTATGTTTACATTTATTTTTGTAATGCTTTTCTTTTTATAAAGCATATTATAGTACAAGCTAAAAAAAATTTAAGGAGATAAGATTTGAATATTTACAGTTTACTAGGATCAGCCACAGGAATAATATCAAATATTTTTTACATCGTTATTGCAATACTTGTTTTGCTTTTAATGATAACTATTCACGAGTTTGGTCATTACATTGCAGGTAAAAAATTAGGTTTTAAAATAAATGAATTTGCTATTGGTTTTGGTAAAAAGATTTATTCAAAAACACTAAAAAATGGCGAAGAATTCAGTTTACGAGCTTTGCCACTTGGTGGATATTGTGCTTTTGAAGGCGAAGATAAAACGAGCGATAATTCACGAGCATTTAACAATCAAAAACCTTGGAAAAGGCTTATTGTTTTAGCAGCTGGTGCTACATTTAACTTTTTGTCGGCAATTGTTTTTTCTATCGTTTTACTTACCGCTTATGGCTATGATATACCACAAATTATGACTATTGACCCACTTAGTCCTAATTATACAGTTGAACAAATAGGTGAAGATTGGCACGGTTTAGCTGTTGGCGATGTTGTTTGGGCAGTAAATGGCGAAAAAATTAATTTTGTAAACGATCAGCTTTTAAACAATTTACTTACTGAATATGGTTTAGGAGAGGATATTACACTTAATATTGAGCGTAACGGCGAAAAAATGGATACCATTGTAATTTTATATGCTGTTCCCGCTCTAGACGCTGAAAACAACCCAGTTTTAGATGAAGAAAACAATCCAATTTTTAATAATGTGCTTGGTGTTAATATTAAAGCTTATGCGTTTCCATTTTTCCAAGCAGTTGCTAGGAGTATTCCATTTGCCTTTGGAATGGCGTGGAAAATTTTATCATTTTTAATTATGTTAATTATAGGTAAAGTTAGTTTAAGCGGTGTTGGTGGACCAATTACTACCATTACTACCATTGCAAGCTTTACACAAGCTAGTTTTGCAGGTTTCTTAGTATTACTTCCGCTAATCGCAGTTAACCTTGCCGTGTTTAATTTAATGCCTTTTCCAGCATTAGATGGATCAAGAATGGTGTTTGTTGGAATAGAATGGATGAGGGGTAAACCTATAAATCCAAAAATTGAGGGGTATATTCATCTTACTGGACTTATAATACTACTAGTGTTAGTTTTTGCAGCAGATATATTTCATTTAGTAACTTAAGAAAAAAAATAAAAGGACTTAGGAATTGTATAATTTAATAGAATTTATAAATAAAATAACAAAAAATAAATATCATTACTTAAAGTTAAGTGATGTTAGTTTTAATAAATCTAGCAACAAACTTAGCTTGGTTTTGTTGTATCCAGATGAAGTTGGCGTTATTTCAGAAATGGACAGAATAGAATTAATGGCACTAATAAATCAATATATTGATATGGATTTAGAGTTTGAAGTAAGATTTGTAAAAAGTTTTTACGACGATGAATATTTGAAAACATTAATTAATAACTTTAATGCTAGCGAATTTCCAGCGCTTTGCGCCTTAGTTAAAACAGCTGATTTAACGACCGTTGAAGATGCTGAAATTACTAAAATTAACTTAAAATGTTTAAAGGGATATATATCAAAAGAGCAACTTGCAAAATATAATGAGAGATTAACAAACTTTTTAAACAATGAGTTTTTTCATAAGTTTGAGGTTGAGATTTTAGAATTAGACGAGAGATTAAATAGTTCATTATTAGAAAACAAAAAACAAGAAGCGATAGAGAATTCAATGTCTAATGTATTGCCTCAAAAATTTGTTAAGGTAGAAATTATTGAGCAAATAATAGGTGATGACAGCAGTACAACGCCTTTATGTGTGTCCAGCGTTATTTTACCAGAGACTAAAATTAGCGTTGTTGGAACGGTAAAATATTTACTAGAAAAAGAATTTATTAAAAAGCAAAAAGTAATGGACTCAAAAGAAGAGCGATATGCCAAAGTTAAAAAAAATTATTATGCTTTTAGTTTAGAAAATAACGGGAAAGAACTGAATTGTGTTTATTTTCCAAACCAACTAACCGAGCAAAAAATTAAAAAATTGCAAGATGGTATGGAGGTTGTTTTAACGGGAGATGTTGAGGCTTTTAATGATAAACTTAGTTTTAAGGTGAAACATATAACTAAGGTTAAAATTTTAGAAAAAAGAAAGAACAGCATTAAATTTAAGTCCGTGCCTAAAAACTATAAAGTTGTTTTTCCAGAAGATTATGAGGTAATATCACAGTCAAATTTATTTGATGATGTTGAGGAGCCTAATGATTACCTTAAAAATAATACTATTGTGGTTTTTGATTTGGAGACAACGGGATTAAATCATGAAGATTGCCAAATTGTTGAGATAGGTGCAGTAAAAATAGAAAACGGAAAAATAACAAAAAAGTTTTCAACATTTGTTGATCCAGAGGCAGAAATACCGCTAGATGCGACTAGAATACACGGAATTACTGATGCTATGGTAATGGGCGCACCAAAGGTAGATGTTGCACTGGCCGATTTTTATAAATTTTGTGAGGGTAGCACAATAGTAGCCTATAACATTGATTTTGACTACAAATTTATTAACTATTATGGTAGAAAATCAGGCTTAAATTTTAATCATCCTCAAAAAGATGCATTGTTTATGGCAAGACAATACATAAAAGGATTAAAAAACTATAAACTAAAAACAGTGACCGAAAGCATGGGTATATTGTTAAATAACGCTCACAGAGCTTATTTTGACGCTGCTGCAACTGCAAAGGTGTTTATAAAACTATCAGAAAACCTAAAATAAATGCTTGATACTTTGTTATTATTGTGGTAAAATATAACAGTAAACTATTATTAGAATTAAAAGTTAGAGTGGGGTTGCCCGCTCTAAATTTTTGAAAAGGAGATGCTTTTGGAAAGTAAAAAGATAGAAGAAAATGTTTTGCAACATTTAACTCCTATTGTTGAAAATTTAGGCTTTGAGTTAGTTGAAGTAAAATATGAACAAACTGAAAACGGAATGACTTTAACTTTGTTTATTCACAAAACTGAAGGTATTAGTCTAGCTGATTGTGAACTTGTTGCAAAAGCAATTGACGAGTCGCTTGACATATTAAATCCAACAAAAGATGCACCATATAATCTTAATGTTTCATCTCTTGGGCTTGATAGACCAATAAAAACGCTTAAAGACTTTTTAAGAAGTATCGGAAGAAATTTGGAAATTAGTATAAATACGCCAAAAGGCGAAAAAACTTTAACAGGTATTTTAAAAAGTGTAGAAGATAATACGCTTATAATAAATGAAAAAGGAAAGTTTGTAACTGTTGATTTTAAAGATGTTATCAAAACTTTGCCAATAATTAAATTTTAGGAGAAGGATTTAAATGGTTAACAAGGATTTTTTTAAAGCGCTTGAAGAGCTTGAGGAAACTAGAAGGATTAAAAAAGAGTATTTTATTGAGGCTTTAGAGGCAGCGCTTACTTCAGCTTACAAAAAAAATTATGGTGAGGCAAAAAATGCTCATGTTGTTTTGTCGCCAGATAAGGGAATGATTAAAATATACAGCTATAAAACTGTTGTTGAAGAAGTTGAAAACCCTGATAAAGAAATTAGTTTGGTAGAAGCAAAAGAGATTAAATCAAGTTATAAGATTGGCGACAAAATTC
>JAQVOQ010000055.1 GCA_028702545.1 Clostridia bacterium | reverse complement strand
GTTGGAGAAGTTGTTTCTGTTAAAGAAAAT
Organism: Clostridia bacterium; assembly: GCA_028702545.1. Lineage (GTDB taxonomy): Bacteria > Bacillota > Clostridia > Christensenellales > UBA1242 > STF1-184. Next base: position 5,990 of record JAQVOQ010000055.1, on the reverse strand, counting down.
AAACAAGAAATAGCAATGTTTAAAGAACTTAAAGGCATTAATCTTGTTACACCTAAGTGGTTAGAATTTAACTCAGAAAAACTAGAAGGCAAAATAAACGCTCTTCCAGTTAGAGAAGATATTGACTTAAATATCCAAGAGCACTTAATTGTAGAAATGTATTCAAGATAATAATATTGTGAATTATTAGGAGGAAAAACTAGATTATGATGGAAATCGAAAAACCAAGAATTACTTGTGAAGAGTTAAAAAATGGTAGCTTTGCTAAGTTTGTTGTAGAACCACTAGATAGAGGTTATGGACTTACCATGGGTAATGCATTAAGAAGGACATTGTTATCAGCACTTCCGGGCGCAGCAGTTGTTGCTATTAGAATTCAAGGTGTTCAACATGAATTTTCTACAATCAAAGGCGTTGTAGAGGATGTTACAGATATAGTTTTAAATATTAAATCTTTATCTGTTAAAACTTTTAACACTGAAATGGATTTTAAAACAACACTAAGGCTTAACCGTTACGCGGCAGGTCCAGTTTATGCTAAAGACATTGATTTTAGCGACCAAGTAGAAATATTAACACCAGATTTGCAAATATGCACACTTGATGAAGGTGCAAGTTTGGAGATGGAAATTATTGTAGGAAGAGGACGCGGATATATTTCTTCAGATTATAATAAAGATGTTAAAGAAGACATTGGCTACATCGCAGTAGATTCTATATTTACTCCCGTTAGAAGAGTAAATTATCAAGTAGAAAGTGCTCGTGTTGGTCAAAGTATGGATTTTGATAAATTAACCATTGAGGTGGAAACCAATGGAACAATGAGCGCACGCGAAGTTGTTAGTTTATCAGCAAAAATTATTCAAGACCACACAATGTTGTTTGTTGAACTTGTTGAGCATATGGCAGGAACTGACATATTGGTTACAAGAAAAGAAGACAAGCAAAATAAAGTATTAGAAACAAGTATTGAAGATATGGACCTTTCAGTAAGAAGTTATAACTGTTTAAAAAGAGCGGGCATTAACACTGTGGAGAATTTAACTAAAAAGAGCCGTGAAGATATGTTAAAAGTAAGAAATCTAGGCTTAAAATCGTTAGAAGAAGTAATTCAAAAACTTGAAGGTTATGGCTTAAGCCTAAGAAAAGACGAAGAATAAAAGGGAGAATGGATTTTTTATGAGAATGATGAAATTAGGTAGATCAACTGACCAAAGGTTAGCGGTTTTAAGAAATCAAGCGTCTTATCTTTTATGGTACGGAAAAATTGAAACGACTGTAGAAAAGGCAAAAGCTGTTCAAAGTTTTGCTGAAAAAATTATTACTCTTGCTGTTAACAGCTACAAAGATACTGTTAAAGTTGAAAAACAAACAGTTGACGCTAAGGGTAACAATGTGACTAAAGAAGTTATCAATGATGGACCAAAAAAGTTGCACGCTAGACGTCAAATTATGAAAAAAGTGTATGAAATTAAAGAACAAAAACAAAATGATGAGTCAAAAGCTCAATTTGTTAAAAGAACAGAGGATATCAATCATCCACTTGTTGAAAAAATCTTTAATGTATATGCACCAAAATATGACAAAAGAAAAGAAGAAACAAACAATGGCGGAGGCTATACTCGCATCATCAAGACTGGAAACAGGAAGGGTGATAATGCGGCTCTTGCTATTATTGAACTAATCTAAAAAAACAGTCAAATTTTGAAAACTTCTTCGTTTCTGTGCGTTTTTCGTGACTAGTCATTTGCGTTAAGCAAACTCCTACCCACGAAAACCACATGAGCCTCGAATTTTCCTAAAATTTGACTGTTTTTTGTTCGTAAAATTAATGTTAGAAAATTATAAAAATTTGGTAGTTTTTTAAGTGTCTTGCGTTTTAAACTAGTCATTTAGGTTTAAGCTCTTGTATTAAAACATAAGCCGAGCCTCCAACTTTCCTAAAATTTGCTTTAAACTAACTCTTTTTTGTGTGTAAAATTAAATTTAGAAAAGATTTAATATAAAATTAATGTTTTTTGTAAAGTTAAACATTGAGATAATTTTAATATTTTTTTATTTATATTTTTTTGTCATTTTGAGAGGTGGCAGTATAAATAGACTTGCGAAGAATCTTCTTTAATAATGGCCGTATTTTAGAGTTAAATAAAGTTTAATATAAGAATATTTTAATATTTTTAAGTAATTTTTATGTTATGAGTATTTGCAATTGACTTTTTGAGTTAAATTTTATAAAATATTGTTAACTTATATTAAAAAATATACATTTACAAACAATTTTCAACAATTTACAAAAGAAGAGAAAATAATGAAATTTAGAGCACTAAGTTTAATACTAATTTTTTTATTTGCGTCTTGTATAGGCGTTTCTTCTGGTTGTGATAGTTCAAACAATGTTGTTATTTTTGCAGAAGAGGCAAGTTATGAATTAAATACAATGACTGCAAGAGTTGGCGATGTTATAGAATTTAATGATAATCCTTTTAATGTTGTACCAGCAAGTTTACTTGACAGTTGCATTTTTTCTTCAAGCAATCCTAGCGTTGCTTCAGTTGACGCACTATCGGGTGAGATTAATTGTTTATCGGAGGGCACATCAATTATTTTTGGTAGGGCAAAATCAAGTCAATTAACCTTTATTGGAGATAGTTTTACATTGACTGTCGCTCAAAGTTTAATTTATGCTAGTGGTTTTACATTGCAATATGAGAATGAAATTATAGTTGGATTAGATGGAGATGCAATGTTTAACATAATATCTTTGCAAGGCACAGGTGTTAATGTTATGCCAACTATTTCTTATTCTGTTAATGGCGTTGCTACTTATAATTATGAAAATGGACTTATTACTCCAATTAGCGTAGGAGAAGTTAATATATTTATTACACTTGTAATAGACGAACAAACTAATTTAACAAAAGAATTTAGCGTTATTGTAGTTGACCAAATATTATATATTGATGCTCAAACAATTTACGAAAGTACGACAAACAATATGTTTTATATAACTTATAGTGTAAAAGATAATACCAAAGAAAATGGTTTAGCGACCGTTCAAATAGCGAGTGCAGAAATTGTTTCAGGCGAAAGCTTAATTGACATTATACAAGCAGACTTTCAAGCAATACTTATTGAAACTTTTAGTGTAACAGGATTAGCAGTTGTAAAGTTAACCTATGTTGCCGATGCCACAATTACAAAAAATATCGGAATAAATATAAATTAAAAGCAACTTTTGGGTTGTTTTTTATTTTTTTTGTTAAGGGGTATTAATTGACAAAAAAGACCATAGATAATATAATTAATTTATAATTGTTTATACTAAAAGAAAAAGGCACATAAACTTTACATTCAAAGTTTTAATGAGGAGATACATAAGCGGATGATTTTAATAAAATTATTAAAAATTTTTGGATTAGTATTAGCTGGCTTTGTCGCTTTATTTGCTGGAATAATAGGCGTGCTTTTTGCGACTGGTGGTTTTAACCCGCCTTATATTCCTCTAGAAGGTATTTATTTTGAATATACAGAAATGACAATAGATGAAGATACAGAAATTTTTGTGCTACCTATGCCTGAAAATTCTACTGAGATAGATATAGAGCTTAGCATTTTGCCTGGCGGCAATAGTATTATTAGTTTGCCACAAACTGCAAAAATGAATGAACCTATTACAGTAGAAGTATTAAAGGATGCACAAGACAAAAATATTGGTGGTGTTGCGAGAATTCGTGTAAACCAAGGGCTTTTTGTTGCGGAATGTACAATTTTTGTGGATGTTCCAGTAGAAACTTTTAATATTGCATCAAGCAATGCATCAAGCATTTATGTAGGTAACGAGTTTACAGTATCTCCTACAAATGTTTATCCGCATAATTCATTAAATTCAACAATTATAAATTTAGATTATAACAAACCAAATAAAGTTGTTAAATATTATTCTAGTGATGAGAGTGTTGCCACAGTTGATGAGTTAACCGGATTAGTTACTCCAATTGCCGAAGGAGAATTTACCATTGAGGCGAGGGTAATAAAAACCTATAATTTGGATGAAAACCAAAAAACGCTTGATGATTTTATACAAGAGGCAATTGAAGCTGGCGAAGATACTTTATATGCTCAAGATGATTACAATGATTATATGGACGAAATAAGCATTATTGAGTCAAGAACTTTTACTGTTCAAAGCATTGCTGTTGCTAGCATTGAAGTTATTAATAGCGTGGAAGATCCACTATATGAACTTGATTTACACAAAACAAATACTTTTACACCTGATGATTTTGGTTTAAAATTATTGCCACAAGCAGATAGCTCATTTACTTGGCAACAATTAAACTATAAATTAAAAGATCTTATTATTACTGTAAGCAACGAGGATGTTTTACAAATAGTGCAAACAGACGACCCGTTGAGTTATGAAATTACTGTTTTAACTTTTGAAACATGGCAAATAAAACAAACGCATATTACATTTACTTATTTGGAGGAATTTTCGGTAGATGTTCACTTTAAATTGTTACGAAATGATATTACAAGCATAACAATTGAAGAAAACGGACAAAATGCCATTGAAGTAATTTTGGACCCGACCAATCAACAAGTGTTTGACTTAGAGGCAAACACTACAATTAATGCAGTTGACCCTACAAAAGATGCGACTTACACAAAGCTTATGTATAAAGTTGACTTGACGCAAGCTATTAACGAAATTGATGAATATATTATTGATATAGATCCCGCAACAGGACATATAACAGATAATATTATTACTCCATTAAGTCGTGGCACGACAAGAATTAAAGCTTTTGTTATTGAAACAGATATTAATGGAGATGCAATATTAGATGTAAATGAAAATTACATCGTTATGTTTGAGATGACGGAATATGTAACGGTTAATGTTTTAGAACAGTTGACTAGTTTGCAAGTAGTGTTAAAAAGACCAAAAGAACAAACGATAGTAGTTGGAGATGAGTTACAAGTTGTTATTGAAAATTTTTATTCTACAGCAGTTTATAATCAAATTTTTTCGTTATATAATCAAATTGATGCACTAAATCAAATAGATACTATTGAATATACTCCTGAAGAGTTAGAAAACCATAATAACCAAATTATGCTATTAGAAGTGGAAATTGAAGATTTAAAAGAAGAAAAATATATTGCTGTAAGCAATGATAACTTATTAGAAATAACTAGCACAAAATTTGAAGAGAATACTTTAACGGTTTATTTAAGCGGTTTAGCTATTGGTACATCAAATTTATTTATAACAAATACAATGACAAGAATGTTTATTGATTATTTAGAAGTAAATATTTTTGCTGGTACGCCGGATATTGAGCCAATTATTTATGAATTTGATTTAAATAATCAACAAAAAACTGAGTTAATTAGAGGAAGTGAAGCATTTATGATGTTTACACCTAACTCTTATGGCGCATTTGTTGATGCTTATAAATATGGAAAACTAGAATTTATTTCAACGAACATTAATATGATTGAAATTTACAGCAGTATAGATGGAAACAATAATATTATTGTAAAATTAGTAGCAATAGGCTTTAATATTAATCCAGAATTGAGTTTCTCAATGATAAGAATTAGGTTATTTGAAGCATCAATAGGTGATTATTTAGTTAATCAAAGAGTTAATATTGATATAGGCGCTGTTCAAGGAATGCAACTACATGCCAACAGTACGAGTATTGCAGCAGTTCCAGATGAAAATGGTACACAATGGTTAACGCCAATTGACCCAGAAACTGGCGAACAAGACCCTTTAAAAGTTTATGTTACTTTTAGTGACCCAGATGAACCTGCCGTTATTGGTGTTCAATATGTTTCTAGCGATACAAGCATTTTAGAAATTGATGACAATATTATTGATGAGGACGGAAATCCTAAGTGGTTATTTAAAAAAGCAGGACAAGTTACTTTAACTGCTAAGAGTTTAGACCGTTATGCAATACCTACTAATCCAGCAG
>JAQVOQ010000006.1 GCA_028702545.1 Clostridia bacterium | reverse complement strand
TGAATAATTTTAGCGAGCAAGTAAATGTCGTCTACTGTTTGTATGGCCGCTTCTAGCTCTAATGCGAGTGCCGTAGAGGCATCAACGACTCCTGTTTGATTAATTCCTTTGTCTTTTTGGAATTCTAATATAGCAGTTTTAGTTTCATCATCATAAAAACCATCTACCTCGCCGTCATAATAACCAAAATTAACTAATTGCTGTTGAATAAGTTTTGTTTGTTCTACACTTGCAGAAACATCTATTACATTAGAATTTAAGTTGCCGGCTATAACGACATTTAAGGTCAAAATAGTAGCTACAGCTAATATAAGCGTGGCTATTATTATTGTGCCATTAACTTTTTTCATTTTTCTTCCTCACTTAACCTTTAAAAAATTTTCTTATAATTTCTAGTAGTTTACTTTTATACACAACTTGGCTATATGTTTGAGCACTTGAATTAACAAAACATAACGGAGGATAAACAACACACCACCAATTGTCTCCTTTGGCCTCTCCTAACTCTACAATTAATGCATCATATGTTCCACTTTCTAAAACAATATCATTATAACTTCTAGTTGGAAAGTACTCCTTTGTTAGTTTGGCTTTTGATGAATAATTTAAACCATCTTTTTTTAAAATATTGTTAGAAACATTTTCTATTAATTTAAAATTGCTCTCTATAGCATTAAATGCAAGTTCCTTAGAGTTGCAATTTGACAAAATTGGTATAAGCGCTTCTACTATTTCATTTTTTATTTCGTACTTAATAGTTTGGTCGCCTATATCATTAGAATTTGCCCTAATATGTATCCTTAAAAATTCACTCGTATTGGCAATATTCTCTCCCGAATAAAAGCTTGAACCCAACAACATAATTGCAATAGCAATAATTAAACTAAATATTGTTATATATTTCATAATATCCCCCTAAATTGCAATAATTATTAACGCCACTTAACTTTTTATTCATTTGCAATAAAAAATCACCTCGTAATGAGGTGGTTTTTGACAATTTGTAATAAATTTTTTACTTTAATACTCTTCCTCTTTTGGTTTATATACTATTATTATATTATCCTCTGCTAATGGGAAGGTTAAATTAGGGTTTTGTTTTATTATTGTTTCAGGCTCAGCATTAACTCTTTTACAAACATCCCAAAGAGTATTATCTTTATTTATAGCATACATTTTTAACGATACATCATCTTCTGTTGATTTGTTTATCACTTCTATTGTGTTTAAAACAATCTCTTGTTCATTTTCATAAATTTGAGCAAAAGCACATAGTTCAACTTGCAATTCAACTTCTTTGCTTCTTTTTCTTCTAACCTGCATATCGCGAACTGCAACAACTACCATAGCTGTACTATCCTCACTCGCGTTATTGCAAGGAATTTCCATAGAATAAGGTATTTGAACGGCCAAAGAATCATACATAAGCTCTTGCGCTTCATTAAAAGTATAATACACAATATTAGCATGCACTATACCTTCTGCAATGGCATAATTTTCAATACAATAACTATTAGCAACAAATGCTGCACCACCACAATCGGCTTCAATGCTTTCTATTTGACGATCATCGCCCTCTATCATTGCCGTACTTGACACTGTGTGCATATGATCTTTAGAGCCAAGAAATTTGAATCTATAAAATGATTCTGCAGTTAAATTAATATTATTATCTAACGAGAACGCATCAGTTATCGCCTCTATACATTCCCTATTTAGAGCGGCATAGTTATAACAAAGCATTACTGAAACTTTTAAAACGGTCATTCCATCAATATTATTGCCTACAACATTAACTTCATCTTCTTTAACATTTAATATTAGATTTATAACACTGTCTGGCGTTACACCATCAGCCTCAATTTCTTCTTTAAAATTAAAAGTTTTAGTAGAGTTTTTTAATTCTGGCTGTTCGCCATCAGTTTCATAATTCAAATTTAAGTTTAATGAGCCTTTTATAGTTATGTAATTAGTGCCACAAACTACCTCTTGATTGCAAATATTAACAGTAGCAAGTAGCAATTTGCCCATATTTTCACGAGTTTCATATTCCTCTACTACTTTAAATTTTGATTTTTGCTTTGCGACCATATTAAAATAGTAAGATTTGTCTTTTCTAACAACTATCCTCTCGCCCGCGTTATCTAAATATTTTACGGTATCATTAGCTATTGTATCTATTCTCGTATCCACAATACTGCTAATAGTAATCGTATCAGATTGAACGCCTTCAATTTGAGCATCAATAATTTGAGAATTAGGCAAGGCATACATTAAAGTATTAAATAAAGGGTCTTGGATTTTGCCCGAAAATTCCATCATATCATTAATAGAATGCAAACGACCATCTTCCGACATATATACAACTTCACATCTCACTTTTGAGGTATACCTTGCTTCGCCTGCCAAAATTTCTGTTTCTGGAATACAGGCAACAACTTTTGCACACAAAATTTTTGCGATAGTTTCGCCTTTTTCTAAAAATAGCTTACTTTCTATTTTTTGTTGGTCACTACCCATATATTTTCTGTAACTCGTGTTAATAGTTTTGTAAGTTGGTTCAATTGCCATTTACAAATTCCCCCTGTTTAATACTTATTAACATTATATAGAGGAATTTTAAAAAATATTACAATTAAACAAATTTTTTAAGACTAATTTTAACATCTCCACACAAAACTTCCGAATATGAATAGCTCATAATTTCCACAACGTTAGGTGATTTTAATTTAACAGTAAATACACTTGGATAAATCGTTTCTATAATCGCTTCATAATTTTCTATCTTTTTTCTTCCTCTATTTACCTGCATCTTTACTTCTTTTCCCTTTAATTCTTCAATTTTTTCCTTAATTTCACTTATATTTTCGTTAATTTTTCTCATATACATTAACCTCACTTGAGAATTATTAACAATGTTATGCAAGTTTATTCAAAAACATAAAAAAACCTACTTTAAAAGTAGGTTTTTATTTTTAATAATCGTCATCATCGTCATCATCATCGTCATCTAACGAGTCAAAATCATCGTCATCATCAAAATTATTATCTAAATCGTCGTCATCATCAAAATCTTTATCAAAATCATCGTCATCATCAAAGTCATCATCGTCGTCAAAATCTTTATCAAAATCATCGTCATCATCAAAGTCATCGTCAAAATCATCGTCAAAATCATCGTCTTCATCAAAGTTATCGTCAAAGTCATCGTCATCATCGAGGTCATCATTTAATTCATCTTCGTCTTCATCCTCATCTTCGTCTTCATTCTCATCTTCGTCGTCTTCTTCATCTTCATCTTGTTTTTCTTGGTCAACATACATCTTCCAATTATCTTGAGTGGCAGAGTCAAACTCTATTTCTGACTTGTTTTCTGCTAAACAAAGTTTACACATATCCTCATCCTCTCTAATATAACTTATGCCACAAACTGGGCATACAGTTGTTTTTAAATTATTTTTAATATGCTCATCGGTCAAGGCTTGTAATTCTTCTTTACAAACATTGCAAAGCTCTTCTTCTTTTTTGATAAAGTTTAGTTCACATCTTGGGCATCTAATATATTCAACTTTCTCCATAATAAATAGTCTCCTATTAATAAACATAACTAAAAAGTTTTAGTCTGCTTTATTATAATTATTTATTATATAAAAGTCTACTATTTTTATGCAAAAAATTTTTAGTTTTTTACATACCTTCGAGTAACATTTTATCGGCAACTAGTGCAATAAACTCTCCATTTGTTGGCTTTTCATTATTTGAATAAACTTTAATTCCAAATAAAGCGTTAATGTTTTCTATCTTGCCTCTATTCCAAGCAACTTCAATAGCATGTCTAATAGCTCTTTCTACCTTACTAGCGCTCGTTTCAAACTTTGAAGCGATAGATGGATAAAGTTTTTTAGTAATTGAATTTATAATCTCTGGTTGTTCTATTGCCATTTTTATAGCTTCTCTTAAAAACTGATAACCTTTTATATGAGCAGGAATACCTACTGTGATAAATATATTAGTTATCTTTTCCTCTAATGCTCTTATTCTTACTGATTTATTATTATAAGACTGATAAACTTTCATCATATTTTCCGCATTAGCATTATTATTGCTAAAATTATTATCGCCCTCTTTATCTTTTTGGTCAATAATATCTTTTAATCTATTTTTTAAAGTATCTATACTAAATGGCTTCATCATATAATAAGAAGCTCCTAAGCTAAGCGCCTTGTGCACAAATTCTTCCTTACATAAAGCCGATAATATTAGCATATTGGGTTTTTTAAAATTATTTAAACGATTAATCTGTTCCATAACGGCAAACCCATCCATTCCCGTTAAAACAATGTCCATAATAACCGCATCCGGCTTTTTTTCCTTAATTAAATTAAAAGCACTGTCCCCATCAGTTGCTTCCCCAACGACTTCCATATTGGGTTCCTTTGTAAAATAATCAACCAACATTTGTCTAATTTCTTTGTTATCATCTACTATTAAAAGTTTTGTAGACGCGTTCAACTCGCTCATATTTTTACCTCCAAAATATTTAGCCTTATTCAAAAAATTATTCGAAAAAAGTGTTTCGTAAAAAAATATTAGCACAATTTGTTCTTATTTAAAAGTAGGTACAATCTATTTATTAGAGCAACATGCTCTTTTTTTACTTCTTTTTGTTTAAAATTGTCGAAAATAACATATTTGTTTCTAAACATTAAAGAATATAAAGGTTTTAATTCTAAAACTCTTTATTATAAAATTTTTAATTCTAAAACTCTTTATTATAAAATTTTTAATTCTAAAACACAAAAAAAACAGATAGAATGCTATCTGCTTTTTGTTTTATAAATTTATTCTGTTTCTTCAGAATCTGGCAAGTCTTTTGTTTCTAACACTCCAACAAACTCACTTTCAAAGACTATTGTTACGTATTTAACTCTTTCAAGATAATAACTTTCAAAAGTTGAATTTGTGTGCTTTTTAAACACATAAATATATTCATTGTCATAATCAACTTTAAGCGTTATATCAACTTTTAAAGTATCTTCTTCACTAGTTAAGTTGTCAATTGCTTTGGTTTTAACATTTATTCTTGCTAGCCTATTGTTTGTGCCATAAGTGTAATAAACATAGTCGCCCTTTTCAAGTAATATCGTTACTGCTTCATTTATTAAAATCTCAATTCCGTCTTCAGAGAATACATCGGAAATATAAATTAACTGTGTATCATTTGAAACTACAACGCCTCTATTATTGCCCTCTTCAAAATCTAATATTGCCACCATAGCATAATATGTGCCCGTAACTTGAATTTCTTGTGAGCCCTCAAAATCATCTACTAATAAACTTCTATAATAGTTTTTAGAATTAAAACTAGTTGATGAGTTTTTTGTGTAATATAACGCATTATTTTTAACTCTTCCTAAACCGTAACTCCAAATATTATCTTGAATCAACACTTCTTCTGTAGTCGTTCCTATTTCAATTTTTGCAAGCGTGTTGCCAAGTTCTAAAATTGTGTTGTCGCTATCATTTAATGATCTTGTGTAATAAATATACTTATTAACATCGCTTACTGTGTTATTAGCCGAATTATATTCAGTAACTTTTGGTAACGCTACGCTTGTTGCGCTCTCTACCATTGTAATAGGTTGACTAATTGCATAACCATTGATTTTAACATTTATAATTTGTGTGCCATCAAATACTACTAAATGTACCGTGTCGCCTATTTTATAAAAACTAAATTTAGCACTAGTAGAATAATCAGTAGCCGCATAAATCTTTTTAATGCCTGTTCCGTCTAATTTTGCCATATAAAAATCTACTAAATCAAACCTTACTGTTCCTGTTCTATCTTTTAGTATAGTTGGCGTTGCATAATAAATATAGTTATCAAAAATAAAAAATCCACCATTTTCAAATCCAACAATTTTTGGAATTAAAATGTTTATGTTTATTAAATTACCTTCTTCGTCCGTCATAAGTTCGCCACTAGCATCTAACTGCGCCCTATAAACTGCTGCATTTTCCTCTTCGTTATATTGATTAGCGCCTTCAACTAAAGCTTTGCTTGACAAAAAGCCATTGACAAAATATAAATAGTCTCCATATCTAACGCTCATACCACCGTTGCCACTTACAATATCGCCAACTGCTGGACCACTAGTTAGTGGAGTAAAACCTCCGCAACCAGTTAAAAGGCTAGCTATTAAAACAAATACAACAAGAATGCTTAAAATTTTAGTTTTCATCTATTTCTCCAATTTTTAATATTAATAAAAATGTCTTTATAAGAATATCATTAAATAGTCAAAACAGTCAAATGTTTAAAGTTAAATAAACAATTTAAAGGTAGGTTTATGAAAAAATTCGGTGTTTACAATTACATTGGCAATTCAAAAAATAAAGAGCAAGATAATTCTTTGCCTATTAATCTATTATTAAACTTAATGAACGGCAATAATGCGAATTCTCAAAACAATGAAGAAGTTAATAATTATTACCAAAACGAGCAAAATCCAAACGAAACTCAAAACAAAGATAACAGTGAGGAAAATAACTTAAACAAACAAACTGCTCCTCAAATTCTGCAAAAAGAATATGACCCAAGAAGCGACTCTTATATAAATCTTTACCCTCACCACAAAGAATAAAAAAGTGCTATTTACTTAGCACTTTTTATTGCTTATTGGTTATTGAAAAATTATCTCTAAAATAAATTAGTTCTTTTTCACTTTTTGCTATGACAAAAGAATTATCAGTTTCTTTTTCTGCTTTTAAGGCTAAAACATTTAATTTTTTTATAATCTCATCATCATTTATTGTTTTAATTGTAACTTTACCTTCAAATATATGGCTATCTAAATCCTTTTTATCACAAAGTAAAATAGCTATTTTGTCACTAATTGGTAATACGATAATATTTTCACCCTTTTTTACAATATCATAAAAACAACATTTGGGTAATATAAACCCAATATTAGATTTGTTATACATAACTGTAATAAATTTTTCTTTAAATTCTTTGTCAAAAAAATCGTCTTTATCGCCCCAATATATAACCTCATTATGTGTTAATTCTCTCCCTAATAAGAAACTTATCCTGCTAGGCTCATTTGCCTTTTTTAAGAATTGATCAGATCTTAAAAAACAATATTTTAAAAAATTCTTTATATCTTTTTCATATTTGCTTATTTCAATATTCTTTCCCGATTTTATAGATTCTGCAATTTTTTCTTTTGTTTTAGCAAATTTATTTTCAATTCCTATTAAGTGATTTTCTATTGGTTTTGCATAATAGTCCAGTTCTGCATCTAATCTAGCAATTTTTTCTTCTTTTATTTGCTTTGTTTTTAAATCCAAACAATAAACTGCATAGGTTGTATTAATCCCATTATTATTTTTTACAACTATTTTATGTTGGAACCCTCTCATTAAAAGTTGTGGGACTTGTTTATGTGTGTTGCTCATATATGCTCCAAATTCTTGTTTTAAATAATTATACTTTAAAATTAAGTAAAGTAAAAATAAATTATCACATAAATACAAAAAGATGCTAACTGTAGCACTTTAAATTTATAATGCCTAATTCTAGCACTTTAAAAAGCCATTGATTTTAGGAAAGTTCAAGGCTCGCCTTGTCTGCTAAGATAGGAGTTTAGTTAACCTAAATGACTATTTTAGTAGGCAAGGCAGTTAACGCCGAAATTTTCAAAATCAATGGCTTTTTGTTTTAGATGATTTCTATTTTTATATGCTCACCATTTAAAGCATTTTGATACATTAACCAATATCCATCTTCTTCGGGTTTTTCTAGGTCTAGTGGCAACCACTGATAATACCCCTCTAATTCTGTTGGCGGAATTTTTGTATATAATGATGGTACGCCATAAACTATATATTCCGGGTTACTATTTTCATCATAAATTATACCAAAAATATAACTATTGCCATCACTATTAAAGTCTACTCGCACAAAGTGTGAATTTGGTATTATCTCCTCTAAGGCGCTTTCCCTCTGATAAGTTTCAAACAAACTATCTATTTGGTCTTTTACCTCTTTATAAAAGGTATCATAATCAGCTTCATCTTGCTCAACGTCTTCTATTTCTTCTTGTGCTTCTTCTTCGGCTTCTATATTATATATTTTTTGTTTAGTTGCAAGCACTTCTTTGTATGGCTTAAAATCTCTCATCTGACCGCTCAAGTTAGTATCTAAATGGCTTTTATTTAGCATTGATTTTTTTTCATAAGAATTTAACTCTTCTTCTAAGTTATTTACCTCTTCATCAATTAACTTTTCAACTTCTTCGGTTATGTAATCATCATTTTTTTGATTTTTAACACTGTCAAAAATTTGCGAGTGGATAATTTTTTTAGAAGCACTATCAGAATTTACAAAACTTTGCAAAATATGAGTTTTTAGATTTTTATTAGAATCAGTAGAACCCCAAACAACAGGCATATGTTGGTTGCCATTAATGTTGACAATAACACATGCTATTTTTTGAGTTAAGTCGCTACTTTCTGGCAAATTAAAATAGAAACTATTAATTTTGTCTTGCTCTAAATTAAATTTATGTACTTGCCCATCATCAAAAGTTATTCCGAGCAACATTTTGCCCGATAAATTATTAAAATTAAAACACTTCAATGTGCCACTGATTTTATTTTGTTCTTTTTGCAGGGTTAAAATACCCTTTTCTTCACTCTTGCCGTCATAAATGGCGGGAGAAAGTATTATGCTCTTTTTAAAAATGCTCAAACTCTAAGCCTCCTAAAAACTATTACTTTTATTATATTGCTACATAAGTTTATATTGAAACGAAAAAAGATAGTAATATATTGTATTTTGAAAAATTTTGCCGAATTACTATTATTTTATATTCATCATAATTTTTAATTGTTAAAAAACACCCTTTAAAGAGTGTTTTAGTTAGTATATTTTGCGAGTTCATTAGAAAGTGTTACAAATTGCCCTAAATCAAGCGCCTCGCCTCTAATGTTTTCGTTCAACTTACAAGTGACCATTATTTGCTTTATAATATCTTGATTCAAATTAAAAACTGCTTTTAAATTGTTATAAAGCGTTTTTCGCCTCATAGCAAATGCTGATTTAATCAAACTAGCTAGCACCTTTTGATTTTTTACTTCAAATTTAGCGTTATTAATCGTTAAGTTTATTATTGCACTGTCAACATTTGGTTGTGGGTTAAACATTTGCCTGCCAACAATTCTAGTGATTTTTGTATCAGCTTTTATGTTTGCGCTTACTGTTATTGTGCCGTAGTCCTTTGTGCTCTCTTTTGCTACTAGTCTCTCAGCAACTTCTTTTTGTACCATGATTGTTAAGCTTTTAAGGTCATATTCGCCTTCTAAAAACTTAAATATAATAGGCGTAGTAATGTAATATGGTAAATTTGCAACAACTTTAAAACTGCCATTAAAATGTTTTGCAATGCTAGCATCATCTTCTTTTAAAATATCTTTATAAATAACTTCAACATTGTTAAATTCACTCAATTGCTCTTCTAAAATAGGTGCTAATTTTTGGTCAATTTCATAACACACTACTTTTGCCGCAACTTTTGCGAGTTGACAAGTTAATGTTCCTGCACCCGGCCCAATTTCTAACACTTCATCTTCTTTTGTTATACCAGCATCAGCTACTATTGCTTTTAGTAAATTAGTATCCGTCAAAAAATTTTGTCCCAAATGCTTTTTGAACTCAAAATTATTATTTTTTAATATTTCTTTTACATCACTCATTTATTCACTTAACTTTTTAAACAGATTTTTTGCGTTTTTATTTGTAATTTCAATTATCTCACTAACGCTTACTCCAAAAACTTCCGCCATCTTCTTTGCAACAAGTGCAACATACTTCGGTTCATTTAGTTTGCCTCTATATGGGTGTGGCGTAAGATATGGGCTGTCGGTTTCTGTTAATATCCTATCTATTGGCAAATGTTTTAGTACTTTTTCTGCCGTGTTAGAATTTTTAAAGGTAATCGGCCCATCAAAACCAAAATATAATCCTAGTTTTAATACCTCTTTTGCATACTCTAAACTACCACCATAGCAATGTAACACACCAGAATTATTTAGCAGGTGTTTATGCTCTTGCAAAATTGTTAGTGCGTCAGCATAAGCGTCCCTTATGTGAATTATTACCGGCAAGTTGCACTCATTTGCAAGTTCTAACTGTTTAATAAAAACGGCTTTTTGCAAGTATTTTTCTTCCGTGCTTCTATAATAATCTAAGCCTATTTCACCGACTGCAACAACTTTTTTACTATTTGCAACGCTTTTAAAAAAAGTTTCTACCTCTAAAGTGTATTCACTAGCATTAGACGGGTGAACGCCGATGCTCGCATAAACACTGTCATATTTTTGAGTTAGTTCAATGCCAATTTTAGACGAAAATAAATCATAGCCAACATTTATAACTTTTTCTAAATTGTTAGTTTTAAACTCGGCTATTATTTCTTCTAAATTATCTTTATATCTATCATCCGACAAATGCGCATGTGTATCTATTAGCATTAACTAACCTCACTACCTACTTTAAAATCTTTATCTAGTGTTACAAGTGACAAATTGTTATCATCCTCACCTACTGCAAGTAGCATTCCATTACTTTCAACGCCCTTCATTTTGCGAGGTGCTAGATTTGTTACAACTATAACTGTTTTGCCAATTAAACTCTCCGCCGTATAAGTTTTAGCAAGACCGCTAACAATCGTTCTTTGTTCATAACCTAAGTCCACTAGTATTTTAATTAATTTATCGCTACCCTCAATCCTCTCGGCTTCTAGCACTTTTGCGTTTTTTAACTCAACTTTTGTAAAGTCTTCATAGCTTATATGCTTTTGCTCTTTTTCTTCCACTTTTATTTCCTCTTTTTCTTTTTTTTGTTCAATCTCACTATTTAAAAATGCCATTTCATCTTCTATAATTAATCTGTTAAATAAATTGTTGCCCTTATTGGTTTTTAGGCCGCTAATTTTTGCTCCAAATGTTTTAACGCTGTCAAAAGTTGTTAACGCCGCATCAGTTATGCCTAATTTTTTAAATATTATTGCAGGTGATACTGTTAAAAAGCCTTGCAGTAAAACGCTAACTATTCTAATAACCTCGCATAAATTATATAAAACAGTTTGTAATCTTTCTTTTTTGCTTTCGTCTTTTGCTAAACTCCAAGGAGTTGTTTCATCAATATATTTGTTGGCTTTTCGCACTAGGTCAAAAATAACTTCTAGCGCTTTTTGAGTGTTTGAATTATCGCTAATGGCATTTAAAACACCGCTTAAAGCATTGTTTGCAAAACCTATTAACTCATTATCAATATCTTCTTGTTTTACAGGTGCTGGAATAACGCCGTCAAAGCTCTTTTGCACCATTGCAAGCGTTCTGCTAACCAAGTTACCAAGGTCGTTTGTAAGGTCTGCATTAATAGTGTTTAAAAACCTTTCGCTAGTGTAACTTGCATCCTCTAGCATCGGTCCTTCTTTTAATAAATAATATCTAACAGCATCTAAGCCATATCTGTTCACTAAAATATAAGGATTAAAACCGTTTCCCGTGCTTTTGCCCATTTTTGCGCCTTTTTCTGTAAGCCAGCCGTGAGAATGCACTTGTTTTGGCATAGGTATGCCTAGTGCCATTAATAACATTGGCCAAATAATAACGTGAAAACGCGTAATTTCTCTGCCTATAATTTGAACTTCTGTTGGCCAAAACTTTTTAAATAATGTGTCATCAGATTTTCCGTAGCCAAGAGCTGTAATATAATTACTTAGTGCATCAATCCAAACATAAACAACATGTGCGGGGTCAAAATCAACTGGTACGCCCCATTTAAAGCTTGTTCTAGTAACACAAACATCTTCAACTCCGCCTTTAATAAAGCTGTTAAACATTTCATTTTTACGACTTTCTGGCACTAAAAAATTCGGGTTATCAATAAACAACTTTTCTAGTTGTTTTTGGTATTTGCTCGCTTTAAAAAAGTAACTTTCTTCTTTTGTTAACTCCACATCTCTTCCGCAGTCTGGACATTTACCCTCTTTTAGTTGAGCCTCGGTAAAAAAGCTTTCACAAGGCACGCAGTAAAGTCCCTCGTAACTTGATTTATAAATATCGCCATTGTCAAATAGCGTTTTAAATATTTTTTGCACAACTAATTTATGGTCCGAATCAGTTGTTCTAATAAACTTATCATAACTAATATCCATCAACTTCCAAAGGTCCTTAATACCATTAACAATGTTATCAACAAACTCTTTGGGTGTTTTGCCTGCTTTTGCAGCATTACGCTCAATTTTTTGCCCGTGTTCATCACTGCCCGTTAAAAAAAAGGTGTCGTAGCCTTGCATTCGTTTTACTCTGGCAAGTGAATCGGCATAAACAGTTGAATAACAATGTCCTAAGTGCAGATTGCCACTTGCATAATATATTGGTGTTGTAACATAAAACTTTTTATTTTCCATAGTGGCTCCTATTCTTTTTTACTTATTAATTTTATAGTTTTTATTATAACAATACTAGCGCTAATTGTAAAGCGTTACATATAAAACGCTAACTTTTCATATTATTAAGCAGGGAGTTTTGCCTATGAATAAAATTTTTGCCTGCGTTATGACTTGTACAATTACCTTTTTATTATTTACAAGTCCAAATAGTATTTTAGATGCAATGGTAGCAGGGGGCGAAAAAGCCGTTAATCTATGTTTAATTTTAATTGCAATATATGCTGTTTGGATGAGCATTTTAGAATTCGTTAGTGCTACGAAGTTAGATCAAAAATTAGCTAAACTATTAAGCCCAATAAATAAAAAATTGTTTGGAAAGCAAACGCCAGAAGTAGAAAACCAAATTGCAATTAATTTAAGTAGCAATATGCTAGGTATGGGCAACGCCTCAACGCCTAGTGGAATTAAAGCGATGGAAGGCTTAGACAAAAAGACGGGAAAAATAACAAAAGAGATGGCTATGCTGATGATAATAAATACTACGGCAATTCAAATAATCCCTGCAACAATTATTGGACTAAGGGCAAGTTTTAATTCAACTAACGCAGCTAGTATTTTTTTTCCTACTTTAATTGCAACATCTGCTAGTACACTAGTTGGCATTTGTCTAGTTTTTTTAATTGAGCATTTTATAAAAAAGCATAGGAGTAAAAAAATTAATGAATAGTTATATTATTCCTGCAATCGTTTTAATTTTATTTTTCTACGCCTTAATAAAACGCGTAAACACCTATAACTCATTTGTAGACGGTGCTAAAAAAAGTTTGCAACTAGTTTTTGATATTTTCCCTTACATCATTGCAATTTTTATTATGGTGGAGTTATTTAGGACAAGCGGTTTTAGTTTAATTTTAAGCGAATTTTTAGCGCCTGCTTTTAACTTAATAGGCATTCCAAAAGAACTTATTGAACTAGTACTGCTTAGACCTTTTACGGGGAGCGGTAGCCTCGCTCTACTCAATGAAATTTACACGACTTATGGAGTGGACACCTATATTGGCAGAGCGGCGAGCGTGGTTATGGGTAGTAGCGAAACAGTTTTTTATGTATCGGCTGTCTATTTTGCAAAAACTAGCGTAAAAAAACTAGGCTACGCTATACCTGTCGCCTTACTTGCTAGTTTGGTCGGTGCTATTGTTGCGTGTTTAATATGTAGAGTAATATAAAAAAATCACTTAATTATAAGTGATTTTTTTATTTGAAATATTATTTTTTAATAGCTATATTGTAAATTTCTTGGCGACTTACGCCCCTGTCTTTTGCTACTTGCTTTATTGCATCATTTTTTTTATAGTCTAACTTTGCATAATATTCCAAGTGTTCCTCAACGGTCAAATTATTTAGAGCATTTTCTTCTTTAATCGTTTTGCCTTCAATAACTAAAACAAACTCGCCTCTTGGCGTTTTATTATAACCTTTTTCAAGAGTTGTGTGATATATCTCTTCATACATTTTTGTAAGTTCCCTTACAATAACTACTTTTCTGTTGCCTAAAAACTTGTATAAAAAATCTAAGTCTGCATTTAGGTTATGAGGTGCAGAAAAAAATAATAATGCCGTTTTGTAACTTTTTAAGTCTTTTATTAAAAGTTCTTTATCCTTGTTTTTTTCTGGCAAAAATCCAATAAAACTAAATCCGCCCTTAAAACCACTAACAGCATATGCATTCACACTAGCCGTTGCCCCAGGGATTATTGTATAATAAATATCTTCTTTTACAAGTTCTGCTATAATTTCACTTCCCGGGTCACTTATTGCAGGAGTGCCCGCATCGGTAATTAATGCAAAATTTTTGCCCGCTTTTAACTCACTTATAATGCTAGGCATAACCTCGTTATAATTAAATTTATGATAACTTTTTAAAGGTTTTTTAATGTTTAATAAATTAAGTAATTTGGCCGAGTGTCTAGTGTCTTCGCACAAAATTTCATCAACACTGTTTAGAGTGTCAATGGCTCTTTTTGTAATATCATTCATATTACCTATTGGCGTTGCAACAAACATTAGTTTACCGCTCATTTATTATCATCTCCATATATTTTTTTAAATTCATCGGTATAACTGCCATCTAAATTGTTTATAATCAAATTCGGCTTAACAATAAGCCCGCTTTTTCCATCTTTACTCGCTTCAATTAAAATTACATTTGAGTTTAGATTAACTTTTGGTTGCACAAATCTAATAACTTTTGGTTCTAACTTATAAGTTTTTAATAAAAATATAATCTCAGTAAGCCTAGACGACTTATGTACCATATAAAACTTACCACCAAATTTTAGCAGTTCGCTCGCTACTTTAACAACTTCTTCTAGCGTCAAGTGCGTTTCATATTTACAAGTGTTAATATCAGCATTTGAGCCTAAATAATGCCCCTCAACTTTTTCGTAAGGTGGATTGCAACTTACTACGTCTATACTACCCTTCTCAAAATACTTATTGTATTCGTTAATTGGTGCATTAAAAAAGGTCAAAACATTTTCTAACTCATTTAATTTTGCACTTTTAGTAGCTAAATCATACAAATATTGTTGCAACTCAATGCCGTAAGCGTGAGCGAGAGCATTTTTTGCCAAAACCAAAATAGGTATAACTCCACTTCCACTGCACAAATCTACTAGCACTTGATTTTTTTTAGTTTTAATAAAATTAGCGAGTAGTACAGCATCGGTAGAAAAGCAATATTTGGCTTTATTTTGAATAATTTTAAAATTTTTAATTTGCAAATCATCAATTCGCTCGTTCTCGCCTAAAACAATATCTATAACTTTTTCTTTATTATTCTTGGTCATTATTTTCCTCAAAAATCTCTGCATTTTTTGGACAAGTTTCACAATTGTTTGTCTCGTTTTCCTCATCATCTTTAACTGCTTTATTTATGTCAGAAGTTAGATATTCTTTAGTAGTCGCTGGCCCATCTTCTGTAAAAAATCTAACAGTTACTAGTTTTTTTAGCAAGTTGTTATATATTGCAACGCCTTCTCCATCGGGAGTTTGAACTTTTTTGCCTATTTTTGGCATTAATTTGCTAACTTCATTATAATAATCATCTTCATAAGCAAGGCAACACATAAGTCTGTTACAAAGCCCATTAATTTTTGTAGGATTTAAGGCTAACCCTTGAGTTTTTGCCATTTTTATTCCTACTTTATTAAATTCTCTCATATGATTAGCGCAACAAACAGGCCTGCCACAAGGTCCAAGTCCACCAATAATTTTGCTCTCATCACGAGCACCGACTTGCCTTAATTCAATTCTGGTTTTTAACATGCTTGCAAGTTCTTTAACAAGTTCCCTAAAATCTACTCTGCCATCTGCTGTAAAAGTAAAAATAACTTTGCTAGAGTCAAAAGTGATTTCAGAATCAATTAGTTTCATTTCTAAATTAAGTTTTGCAACCATCTTTTTGGCTTTTTTGCCATATTCTAACGCTTTTACATTGTTTACTTCAAGCACTTCATAGTCTTTTTCAGTCGCTTTTCTAATTATCTTTTTAATTTCTGTGCCAATTTCTTCCGCAGTCACTTTTTTATTTTCAAAAACAACCTCGCCATATTCAAGGCCGCGCTCTGTTTCAACAATAACACCTTCCCCGTCTAATAATTCAATATCATTAGTATCAAAATAATATAATTTGCCGACAGGTTTAAACTTAATACCTATTAATTTTTCCATTTATATTTTACCTCCAAGATACTAAGTAGCAAAGTGTCTATAACGCCCGTTACATTAGTATTAAATTTTAACATTTTTTTTGCTTTATTTACTTCTTCAATGGCTTTTATTAAAGCAACTTGCGAATAGCTAACGCTAGCTAACTTTAATAAATTAAGTGAGTTTTGATTAATTACAAGTTGATATAAACCCTGCTTAATTATGAGCATATCGCGAAACATTGAGTTTAAAACTTCAAAATAAACTTCAATGAATTTTTTGTTTTTTTCTATAACGCTTGAATAATTAATTAATTGCTTACTGCTGTTCATATTGATAGTCAAATTTAAAATAAAATTATAAATTCCAAAATAAACCTCATCATTAAGCAGTGATAACGCTCTACCTAAATTACCTCCGCTATTTTCTGCTGCTATATCTATTTTTTTGTCATCAGTTGAAAGCGTTTGTAAAATACTTTTTATCTCGCTACTAGTTGCTCTTTTTAAAGCAATAGTTTTTACCCTGCTAGCTATAGTTGGCAAAACCGCCTTATCACTACTAGCCGTTAAAATAAAAATTACATCTTGAGGTGGCTCTTCTAGCGTTTTTAACAATTTGTTTTGCGCTGATATTGTTGCCTGAGAAAAATTATTTAGAATATAAATTTTTTTATCAAATTCTAACGGTTTTACTTGTGAAGAAGCAACAATTTCTTTAATATCATCAACAACTATGCTATTTTTTTTAGGATAAACAAAAACATCTAGCGCCGTATCGTTTAAAATTTTAACGCAACTAGAACATTCATAGCATGGCAATTCCTCACCTTTTTGACAAGAAAAATTAAGAGCTAAAATTTTAGCTGCTGCACTAAGAGTTACTTCGTCTTCACTCGTAAGCAAGTAAGCGTGGCTTTTTTGTTCTTTATAAACATTGTGCAAAAAACTACTAAGCGTATTTAATTGTTTAAAATAAACTATTTGTTCCAAAAAGTTTTTCCTTAAATAAAATTGTATTAAAAAAGCACTAATACAACAAAATTTTACCACACAAACGCATAACTTACAACAAAAAAAGCCTTAATACTTTTTAGGCTTTTTTATGGTTTTTATAATGAGTTATCCTTTTATATTTATTAAATTTGTATTTTATCTTCTATCACCTTAACAATACTAGCAAACACTTCTTCAATTCTTTTAGACGCATCAATAACTTTTATGCGTTTTTCTTTTTTTGCTAAATTTATATATGCATTCCTAACTTGGATGTGAAAATCTAGCCCTGCTTTTTCAAATCTATCGTTATCTGGTCCATTTTTTCTCTTAAAAGCAAGCTCTGGGTCAATATTTAAGTATAAAGTAAGGGTTGGCTCTAAGTTTCCTATTGCAATTTTAGTAACTTCTCTTACTAATTTTTCGCCTAAGCCTCTTGCATACCCTTGATAAACTATTGACGAATCGTAAAAACGGTCACTTATTACAATATCTCCTCTATCTAGTGCTGGTACGATAATATCCTCAGCATGTTGACTTCTTGCTGCCGAAAATAATAAAAGCTCAGTAACCTTGCCCATTTTGCCATTATTGCCATCTTTTAAAACATCTCTTATTTGCTCACAAATAAGACTTCCGCCAGGCTCTCTTGTTAGTGTAACTGGCAAACCTTTTTTTAAAAAATAATTTTTTAGAAGCTCTATTTGCGTACTTTTGCCACTACCTTCTCCACCTTCAAAAGTAATAAAGATTTTTTTCATAAAATTCTCCTATACTAAATAAAATTATAGCACTAAATTAATTATCAAAACAACAAAAAAGCCTTAAAAAATTAAGGCTTTTGTTATAAATCTATTTTTTATTTATGCAGAAATTTTTAAAATCTTAAATTCAACTACTCCACCCGGAGTTTCAACTTTTACAATATCATTCTTTTTCTTGCCCATCAATGCTCTTCCTATTGGCGATTGATTGCTTATTAAGCCATTGATTGGGTCGCTCTCGGTTGAGCCCATAATCTTGTAAACAACTTCCTCGTTAAATTCTCCATCAAACAAGGTAATAGTGCAACCAACATTAACACGGCTCGTATCTATCATAGATTCATCTACTAAGATATAATTTTTTAATTTTTCTTGAATCTCGTAAATTTTACCTTCAAGTTGCGCTTCTTTATTTTTTGCTGCATCATACTCTGAGTTTTCCGATAAGTCGCCAAAAGACTTTGCCTCACCTATCATGTTAGCAACTTCAAGTCTTTCAACTGTTTTTAAATGTTCTAATTCTTTTTTTAATTTTTCTAACCCTGCTGGTGTTAAAAATATTGCTTCTGACATAATCCACCTCGTACTATATATTTAGTAAATATATTATTTTATTTTATTTTTTGTTAAACAATGATTTAATAAAAACAGTCACACATTTTTTACAACTTAAAAAATGCGTGAGCGAGTTATTCATTTATTTTTTGTCTATTCATTATAATAGCAGACTTTGTAATTGTCAATTAATTTATGCGTATTTTTTTGTTTTTACCACAATATTGTTTGTAATTATTAAAATTTTATTTATTAAAAAAAAATAACTACTCTTGCACCTTGCAAAATATCGCTAATATGCTATAATTTAACATCTTTGGAGGGTACTATGTTTAAAATTTGGGCAAGAGTAATAAAAGACGAAAAAATTAAAAAACAATATATGTGCACATATACTTGCGAATTTAATAAAAACAACTTATATGATTATTTAGTCAGCATATGTAAGGAATTAGATATTGAAACACCTATCGTACTATCAAATCACATAAATAACTTTGACGAGTTTAGCAGTGTAAAGTTTTTAAGCAGTGATTTTATTGATAAAATTAACTTTAATTATTTAATTTTGGAGCAAATAAAAGAATAAATGTATTTTAATTTAATAATAACGCATAATAAAAATATCAAATATAATTTGTAAGGAGAATTTTTATGGTTACTTTGATTTCTTTTATTTTAGTTATTATTGGCGCATTAAATTGGCTTTCAATAGCATTATTTCAGTTTGACCTTGTAGCTTCTATTTTTGGATCACAAGCAGACACATTTGCTCGTATTATTTACGGTTTTATTGGTTTTGCTTCAATTGTTCTAATTTACGCTGCAATCAAATTTAGAGGCAGACTTAATGTTAGCGGAGATTATGATGCTGATAGGGAATTAGTTGAAATGCGAAATGACGGTATCAACAGACCTACTGACTTAAAATAATATTTAAAAAGTTAATAAACAAAATATAAAAAGCAGGCTGGTTGCCTGCTTTTTATATTTCTAGGGATTTGGATGAGCAAAATAATGTTTACCCAAATAAATAACTTTTAAACATTTAACTATTCAATTTATCAAATAGTGAGTATAATTGGAAGTTAAAATTGGTTTTTTGCGTCAAAACTGCGCTTAAATCAACATCGTACATTTTACCTTCATCTATTCCAACTGCACGATTAT
Source organism: Clostridia bacterium (assembly GCA_028702545.1). Taxonomy (GTDB): domain Bacteria; phylum Bacillota; class Clostridia; order Christensenellales; family UBA1242; genus STF1-184. The sequence goes on along the minus strand of JAQVOQ010000006.1, from coordinate 4,317 downwards.
ACTTTTTATCTTCTATTAGTGCAATCGTTTTAACGGCTAACTCCATAGCATAATTTCGATCAAATACTGTTGGATTTCCACCCCTTTGAATATAGCCTAAAATTGTTGTTTTAAAAGGTTTGCCTGTTTTAGCCTCTAAGTCTTTTGCTAATTTTTTTACATTTAAAATATTTTCACTAACTATAACAGTAGGATTATCTACGCCTCTTTTAATAGCTAACTGTACTTTTTCTAGTACTTGATTTTTAGTTTTTGAAACTTCTTTTACGACAACAGCATCGGCATTAGATGCCGTTGCTGCAAACAGTGCAATGTCGCCTGAGCGCCTGCCCATAACTTCAATTACTACGCCTCTATTATTAGATAGCATCGTATCTCTTATTTTGTCAATTGCCGTAACACTGTTGTTAACTGCTGTATCAAAACCTAAACTTTTTTCAGTGTAATTTAGGTCGTTGTCAATAGTTCCGGGAAGAGCTATAATTTTAACTCCTAGTTCAGCAAGTTTTTGTGCGCCTCTATAAGAGCCGTTGCCACCTATAACAATTAAAGTGTCTATATCATTATTTTTTAAGTTATTAAGTGCCTTTTGCCTGCCACTTTCTAGCAAAAATTCTTCACTTCTTCCTGTTTTTAATATGCTACCACCAAGTGAATAAATATTTGTAATATGCTCTTTTGTAAGCGTTACAAAATCATTATTTACTAACCCAATAAAACCTTCTTTTATGCCTATTAGTTCAAAACCTTTTCTATTACTAAGTATAAAAAGATTAGCTAGGCAAGCGTTCATTCCTGGAGCATCGCCACCGCTAGTTAATACTGCTATTTTTTTCATAAAAACCTCCTCTATTGCACCTTAATAAATTCGTCAGAAATATATGCTTGCAGCTGGGCAATTAGCCTTGAACCTACCTGCACAGATTTGTGTATATCAAAAGCCTTATTTTTGGTTGCACATTTAACAATAACTCTTGTAGTGCCTCTGTGCTTATCTAGAATATCAAATATTTTTTTGTTTAATTCTTCATTTTGCAAATCATATTTTAAATACAATGTTTGCTGTTGTTTTTTTTCTTGCTGTTCTAATTCATTTTTTTCCTCTTCTTTCTCCCAAATATCAAGGTTAAACAATGTTACAATTGCGCGCTCACTTTCTCTTAAACTAAGTTTGCCCGTAAAGGTTGCCATCGTATCTTCGCTTAAATCTTTTTTAATTTTTAGCCATTGAACATTAAACACCATAACATCAACTGTGCCAAACAAATCCTCAACCGTTATAATTGCCATCTCTTTATTGTCTCGCCTTGTAAACACCTTTTTAATTTCGCTTACAATACCTCCAAAGCTAACTTCCATTCCATCTACTAGCGTTTCATTTTCTTGTTCTACAACAATTTCGTTACCTTCTTCATCTATTACTTTGTCGGATTCATACTCTTTTAGCATTTGACTATTAAAGTTAAAATCTTTAAATTTATATAAGTATTTATCAAGTGGATGCCCCGACAAATAAACGCCTACGATTTCCTTTTCTTTTTTAAGTTTTTCGTGTTCAATAAATTCATTAATATTAGGATATTCAATTTTTGATAAAGAATTATCGTCTTTTAAAAGTGTGTCAAACATAGAAAACTGACCACTTGCTTGATTTTTTTTATCTGTACTAACCCTATCAACAACGCTTTCATAAACTGCTAAAAGTTGACTGCGGTTTTTACCAAATTCATCAAATGCTCCGCTATAAATAAAGGCTTCAATTGCGCGCTTGTTAACTCCCGATACCATTGTTCTACTAATAAAGTCAGCAATATCTGCAAATTCGCCGTTTGCCTTTCTTTCGGCAATAACATCGCGAACAAGTTGCACTCCAACATTTTTTAAGGCGGCAAGTCCAAAACGAATAGCGCCATTTTCTACTGCAAAATAGGTGCTGCTTTTGTTTACGCTAGGTGGCAAAATTTTAATACCTGCTTCCTTTGCGCTCATACTATATTTTGCAATCTCATCTGATATTTCTATCCTATTATTTAAGTTCGCCGTATATAATTCTATTGGATAATAAGTTTTTAAATAAGCCGTTTGATAGCTAATAAATGCATAACCTGTCGCATGAGACTTATTAAAAGCGTATGAAGCAAAACTTTCCATTTTAGAAAATATTTCATCAGCGATTTCTTTTGTTGAACCTCTATTTATTGCACCATCTATTGCAGGAGTGCCATCAGAGTTATCTTTACCATTAATAAAATACTCTCTATGCTCTTGCATAACTTTGTGTTTTTTCTTACTCATAGCACGCCTAACAATGTCGGCTTGCCCTAAACTATATCCCGCCATATCTCTAAATATTTGCATAACTTGCTCTTGATAAACAATAACGCCATAAGTCGGCTCTAAAATGCTTTTTAAAACAGGTAATTTATAGTCAATATCCTTTGGATTTTTTTTGTTTTTAATGTAATCGGGTATATAGTCCATAGGTCCTGGTCTATACAAACTAACGCCCGCTATAATATCCTCTATACAATCGGGTCTTAGTTCCTTCATAAACTTTTTAAAACCACTGCTTTCAAGCTGAAATATAAGGTCTGTTTCGCCTGTTCCAATAAGTTCATAAACCTTAGGATCATCTAAGCCTAGCTTCTCAAAATCAATATCAACATTGTGTATTTCTTTAACAATTTCAACAGTTTTTTGAATATCAGTAAGCGTCCTTAGTCCTAAAAAGTCCATCTTCAATAGTCCCACTTCTTCGCATTCTATCATATCAAACTGCGTTGTAATTTTATCACCTTTTGGTGTTTTTGCAATTGCAAGAGGCACATGCTCATCTAGTGGATACTCGCAAATGATAACTCCCGCTGCGTGTTGACCCGTATGTCTTGGCACACCTTCTAACTTAATAGCAAGATCAATTACCTTCTTAATTCTTGGATCCTCAGCGTATATCTGCATAAGCTCAGGATTAGCATATTTTTCTACTTCTTCTTCTGTTCCTAAACCAAACACAAGTTTTATTTTGTTATCGCTTTTTATTTTAGATACATCAATTTTTTTAGTTAGTGCGTTCGCCTCACTAGCAGTAATACCTAAAACCCTAGCAACATCTTTAATGGCCGCTTTTGCCGCCATCGTTCCATAGGTAATAATTTGGCTAGTTCGTGCTAAACCGTATTTTTCTACAACATATTCAATAACATCATCGCGTCCATCACCAAAGTCAATATCAAAATCTGGCATACTAACTCTATCTGGATTTAAAAAACGCTCAAACAGCAATTTATATTTTAGCGGTTCAACACCTGTTATTCCAATAAGATAAGCAATAATACTACCTGCGCCCGAGCCTCTTCCTGCTCCTACTGGCACATTTATACTTCTAGAATATTCAATAAAATCCCATACGATTAAAAAATAGTCAACAAAGCCCATACGCTCAATAACGCCAAGTTCAAGTTCTATTCTATCTTTAATTTCCTGTGTTACTTCTTTATATTTTTTGCTTAAACCTTTTTTTACTAATGCCCTTAAAAACCCCGTTGGATTTTCGCCATTTATCGGCTTATAACTCGGAATAAGTTTTTCGTGCCTGATGTGCACTTGTTCGCATTTGTTCATAATTTCAATAGTGTTATCTAATGCTTCTTCATAACCTTTAAACACTTCATGCATTTGTTCATAAGTTTTAATATAAAACTCTGATGTCGGAAAACGCATACGATTAGGGTCATCATATTGTTTGCCCATTTGCAAACACATTAAAACATCTTGTGTTTCCGCATCTTCTTTATAGATATAATGTGCGTCGTTCGTTGCTACTAATTTTATATCTAGCCTTTTGCTCATTTGAGCTAGTTTTTGCATAACCTCAATTTGCTCTGGTATGTGATGATTTTGAATTTCTAAATAAAGGTCCTCGCCAAACATACCTTTTAATCTTAACGCTAATTTATCCGCATCATCATATTGCCTAGCCATAATAAACTGTGGAATATCCCCAGCCAAACAAGCGGTTAAACATATTAAGCCCTCACTGTATTTTTCAAGCAGGTCATAATCTATACGAGGTTTATAATAAAAGCCCTCTGTAAAACTTAGTGAACTTAGTTTTACTAAATTTTTGTATCCCTTATCATTTTTTGCAAGTAGCACTAAGTGCGCAAGCTCTGGTCGGCCCGCTCTTTGAAACCTATCACTCGCAACATAAAACTCGCTTCCTATTATACCTTTTATAGGTGTTTTTTGATTATCTATATTTTCTTCTTTTGCATTATGGTTTTTAACTTTTTGGTTGTGACTCATAACTTCTTTATA
>JAQVOQ010000054.1 GCA_028702545.1 Clostridia bacterium | reverse complement strand
GCTATCAATTTTTTAGCAACAAGGTCATCAGGGGATGTGCGAATTGCATTAAACGCACTAGAACTTGCAAGTGCAACGAGTGAGACTAATAAAGATGGTTTTATAGAAATAACGACTAAAAACTTAGAAGAATGTATTCAAACAAAGGCACTCAGTGTTAATGAAACGCTATACTACGATATGTTGAGTGCATTTTGCAAAAGTTTAAGGGGAAGTGACCCAGACGCCGCACTTTACTATTCTAACCGATTAATTGAGGGCGGAATTGATGCTAAAGTAATAGCTAGAAGGCTTATTGCACACGCTAGTGAAGATGTTGGAATGGCGGATTCAAATGCACTACTACTTGCGACTGCTGCCTTAAACGCGGTAGAAAAGTTAGGCATGCCAGAAGGAAATATTCCGCTTAGCCACGCTATTATTTATGTGTGTTTAGCACCAAAAAGCAATTCTGTTGTAAGGGCAATAAGTAAGGCAAAAGAAGATGCGATTAATTCAAAAGATGATACCGTACCAGAATATCTTAAAAATCACGGGAAAGATAGTAAAAAATACAAGTACCCACATGAATATGGTGGTTATGTTAAACAACAATACTTGCCCGATTCACTTAAAGATGCAGTTTATTATGTGCCGAGTGAAAATGGTAAAGAAAAAACAATTAAAATTTTAAAAAGGGAAAATAAATAAATAAATAAAATGATAAATTTAGTAAATATCAAGGCTAGGCTTGTGTTACAAGATAGTAGTTTAGTAAAACCTAAGTGACTAGTTTGGAACGCAAGACAGTAAACACAGAGATTTGTAAAATTTAGTATTTTAAAAAAAGGAGAATTAATATGAAAAGTTTAAAAGGAACACAAACAGAAAAAAATTTGCAAGAGGCATTTGCAGGGGAAAGCATGGCACGCACTAAATATGATTTTTATGCATCTGTTGCAAAAAAAGAGGGTTATGAACAAATGTCCCGCATTTTTGCTGAAACTGCATTAAATGAAAAAGAGCACGCTAAACTTTGGTTTAAGTTATTAGATGGAATAAATAAAACTAAAGAAAATTTAGTAGCAGCAGCTGAAGGCGAAAATTATGAGTGGACTGATATGTACGCTAATTTTGCAAAAGTAGCAAGAGAAGAGGGCTTTGAAGAGATTGCCGTGCAATTTGAAGAAGTTGCAGAAGTGGAAGAAGAGCATGAGAAACGCTATAAAAAATTAAAACAAAATATAGATAATAATGAAGTATTTAAGCGCGATGAGCCAGTTGTTTGGCAATGTCAAAACTGTGGCTATAAGCACACAGGAACAGAAGCACCTGATGAATGCCCAGCTTGTAAGCATCCTAAGGCGTATTTTATGTTAGAAGCAAATAATTATTAAAAAAAACCTTAAAATTTTGAGAATTTCATCGTCTTTGCCTTGCGTTCCAAAATAGTCATTTGCATTTAAGCAAACTCTTATCTTGTAACACAAGCCGAGCTCGAACTTTTCTAAAATTTTAAGATTTTTTCAATGCACAAATTATCTTTTTTGCAAATTTTAAGATTTTTTCAATGCACAAATTATCTTTTTTGAAAAATTTTAAGGTTTTTTGAAAAATTTTATGGTTTAAATTTAAATTTAAAACATTTTGTCATTCTGAGATAGCAGTATTAATAGACTTGCGAAGAATCTAGACCCTTCGCCAGTATGCTAATTCTGTTTTGCTCAGGGTGACATTTTTTGTTGTTTTGTAAAAGTTAAAATTTGTTGGTAAAATTTTATATCTTTCTTAAATTTATATCTTTCTTAAGTTTATATCTTTCTTAAGTTTTAGATAAAAAATAATGTCGCGAATAAATCGCAACATTATTTTTTAACGAACAATTTTATTGAAGGGGGCTTGGGAGGGGAAATATTTTGATAGCGAGTTAACAACCTATATTGTATCCGCGTTTATCAAAATATTGCTTTACCAATTAAACTTTTGGTTCAAAACCTTCAAATATAACATTATCACAATATTTTATAACCCTTAAATATTCCTCTTGGCAAGTAACTGTCCAAGCGAGTAGTGGCAAATGTTTAAAGCGTTTAACATAACGATTAGGTAAGTTTTTTGATTCGTAAGAAATAAAATTTGGGCTAGTCAAATAAGTTAATTTTAAGCGTTTTAAAAGCAATTTTTTAAAAGGAGATAGTTTTTCATCTTCAAAAAATGATGAATTTTGACCCCTTAAAATGTTTGGTGCATTATTTCTAAACCAATTTAAAATATAAGGATTAAAACTAACTATTGCAAATTGGCCTTTATAATTTTTTAACAATTCTAAAACTTTTTTTTCAAAAGCACCAGGTCTAAAACCGTTTTTAACCTCAATAATAATTGGAGTTCTAGCATTAACTAGTGCAAGCGCCTCTTCAAGTGTTGGTATAATTTGTGAGGTGTTTAAAAGATTATAGTTTTTTAAGTCTTCTTTATTTAAATTGTGAATATAGCCATCTTTTCCTGTCATACGGCTAAGTTTGGAATCATGAAAAACAACAGGCGTTCCATCATCCAAAGCTTGAACATCAAATTCAACGCCATAACCCTTTTCAATAGCTTTTTCAAAAGCTAGCAAACTATTTTCAGGTATGCCTAATTCTTTATTATGCAAGCCTCTATGAGCAATAAGAGTATTGACTATGAAACTGTTAAAAATGTCTTCCATAATATTTCCTTTTAAATTCTAAGGCAATCTTAGCACTTTTTTAATAATTTTACTAGCAAATAAATGATAATTTTTAAGTTTAGCAAAAAACTATTTGCAAAATATGACAACTTACCATATACTTTAAAAGTAAATAAAAATCAAAGGGCAAGAAAGAATAAATGAATGATAGACAAACAAAAATAAGAAATTTTTGCATAGTGGCACATATTGATCACGGAAAAAGTACGCTTGCCGATAGATTGATTGAATATACCGGCACGATGCAAAAACGAGATATGAGAGCTCAACAACTAGACAGTATGGAGTTAGAGCAAGAGCGTGGTATAACCATTAAACTTGCTCCGACTACAATGAAATATGTTAAAGAGGATGTTGAGTATGAACTAAATTTAATAGATACCCCGGGACATGTTGATTTTACCTATGAAGTTTCACGCTCTCTTGCTGCTTGTGAGGGTGCTATTTTAATAGTTGATGCATCTCAAGGAGTTGAGGCTCAAACGCTAGCAAATGTTTATTTGGCATCAGCTCAAAATTTGGAGATTTTTCCTGTAATTAACAAAATAGACTTGCCTAGTGCTAGACCCGAAGAAGTAAGGCAAGAGATTGAAGATGCGATAGGCATAGATGCCTCATATGCTCCGTTAATTAGTGCTAAAAACGGCACAAACATAAAAGCTGTGTTAGATGCTGTTGTAGACCATTTTCCTTCGCCAAAAGGCTATGAGGATAATCCACTAAAAGCACTTATTTTTGACAGTTATTATGATAATTATAAAGGTGCAGTTAGTTTGATTAGAGTATTTGATGGCTCAGTTAAAGCCGGCGACAAAATTAAAATGATGCGTGCGGATAAAGAATTTGATACTGTTGAAGTTGGCATTTTTATGCCGAGCCCTAAAACGACTGAAATTTTAAGAGCTGGCGATGTAGGATTTATTTGCGCTAGTATTAAAAATGTTGCCGATACAAAAGTAGGTGACACGATAACTAGTGTAATAAATCCAGCAACAGAACCTCTTGATGGCTATAAAGAAGTAATTCCTATGGTTTTCTCTGGCATTTTTTTAACGGATGGTTCTAAATATAACGACCTTAAAGATGCACTTGAAAAATTAAAACTAAATGACGCAGCACTTAGTTTTGAACCAGAAGTTAGTAAGGCGTTAGGTTTTGGCTTTCGCTGTGGATTTTTAGGACTACTTCATATGGAAATTATTCAAGAAAGGTTAGAGCGAGAGTTTGACCTTGATATTGTAACAACAGCGCCGGGCGTTAGTTATCATGTGTTTAAAACAGATAATAGTATGATGCTTGTATCTAACCCTGTAAACCTGCCAAAAGTGCAAGAAATTGACCATATAGAAGAGCCGATTGTTAAAATGCATATTTTTTCTCCACCTGAATATGTTGGTGCAATTATGGATTTAGCCATTGAAAAACGAGGTACGCAACTTGCAATGGATTATCTTGATCAACAACGCGTTAATTTAACTTATGAACTGCCATTAAACGAAATAATTTATGATTTTTTTGACCAATTAAAAAGTAGAACAAAAGGTTATGCTAGTTTAGAATATGAAATTACGGGCTATACAAAAAGTGACCTAATAAGGCTTGATATTTTATTAAATGCTGAAGTTACAGACGCTCTTAGCATAATAGTTCATAGGTCAAAAGCTTACAATAGAGGAAAAGCCATTGTAGAAAAACTAAAAACAGTTATTCCACGCCAAATGTTTGAAATACCTATTCAAGCGGCAATAGGCACAAAAATAATAGCCAGAGAAACCGTAAAAGCTATGCGAAAAGATGTGCTTTCTAAATGCTATGGTGGTGATATTACCCGTAAAAAGAAATTATTAGAAAAACAAAAGAAAGGTAAAAAGAAAATGCGTCAAATTGGCTCTGTGGAAGTGCCATCTGAGGCGTTTATGTCCATCCTAAAAATAGACTAAAAACAAAAAGCGTTAAATTTTGCAAATCTCATCGTTAACTGCACACCCTTTGCAACCAGTCACTTAGTTAACTAAGCTCCTGTCTGCAAAGATTGTGCGAGCCTTGACTTTTGCTAAAATTTAACGCTTTTTAAGTGTTTATTAATTATTACAAACTAACGCTTTTTAGAGCCTAGAATTTGCTTCAAACTAGCTGTTTTTTAGTGCGTGAAATTAGTTTCAAACTTTATTATTTTTATTTTTTTGTCATTCTGAGCGGTAGCAGTTTTAATAGACTTGCGAAGAATCTTAAAAATATATTTTAAAAGATATATATTTTATTTTACTTTATATTTTAGTAAGATTATAATTATAATATCAACCAAATAGGGGGGTAAAATAAAATGGCAAAAGAAGTAAAAAAAGAAGCTCCAGCTAAAAAACCAGTAGCAAAAAAACCAGCACCAGCAAAAAAACCAGTTAAAAAATAATGACACAATATTATGTAACAAAAAAAGCAGTAAATCTACTGCTTTTTTAGTGTATAAAACTTGCTTAATATTAAGTTTGTATTTTACTTGTTATCCTTTGTCATTCTGAGCGGTAGCAGTATTAATAGACTAACGAAGAATCAAGACTCTTCGCAAGTATGCTAAAAAGCAAAGCTCAGAGTGACAAAGCAAAGCTCAGAGTGACAAAGCAAAGCTCAGAGTGACAAAGCAAAGCTCAGAGTGACAAAGCAAAGCTCAGAGTGACAAAGCAAAGCTCAGAGTGACAAAGCAAAAATCAAGATGACTAAGTAAATCTCAGGATGATTTTTATACTTACTTTGAAAAACTATTATCATTGTTTGGTTTTAATATTTTAATTTTATTTAAAAATTTTTTAGCATTATGTGCACTAATTATTTTAGTGTTTTTTATTTCAAACTCTTTTTTATTTTTAGGTGGAGTGCCTAACATAAAATCAATTTCATCTTCAAGCGACTGTCTTGCAGGACGCGGATTAAAATTCAATTCTTGTTGTGCTTTTTGATAATTAAAGTTTGAGTTTACATTTAAGGTATAAAGCGAATAACTTGTAAAAACAGGTTTTAGTTTGTGCGCTTTATAATGGAGTTCGGCAAAAGGTGCTAATATTTTAAATAATCCAACGGGTAGTTTAAGTTTTGGTCTTGGAATACCTGTTTTATATTCTAAAATCTTTAACATATCTTCAACCGATAAAATATCTCCGCTCAAAATGTATCCTTCGCCAGTTATCCCTAATTTTTCAGCTTGAGCTAGCCCAAAAGCCACATCTCTAACATCAACATAATTATAAGCGCCGTTAAAATATAGAGGTATTTTTTTGTTATTATAATCCAATACTAATTGACCAATATTACTGCGCTTAAAGCCGTAAGGATTAATTACTCCGCTAGGAAAACAAACAACAGTTTCTAAGTCTTTACCGTTTGCAGCCATTACAAAACTCGTTGCAATTGCTTTACTTTTTGCATAGTCGCCAACGACACTTT
>JAQVOQ010000053.1 GCA_028702545.1 Clostridia bacterium | reverse complement strand
AAAGCGTTGCTCGACTGGTGAGAAGTGGAAACTTCTTCTTTGAAACTAGTAAATATTAACATAAAACCATTTTGATGTCAACAGCTTTTTTAATTTTTACTAATCTTTTTTAATTACTTTATTGTTAATTTCTAGTAGCATAGCTTTGTAAAAATCTTGTCTTGAAACGCCCGCAGTTTGCAAGCCTTTTCGCTCTCTTACAGCTAAAGTTCCGTTTTCTAATTCTTGCTCTCCAATAATTAGCATATAAGGTACTTTTTCCTGTGATGCATCACGAATCTTTTTGCTTATTTTTTCGTTTCTAATGTCTAATTCTGCTCTTATATTAAGATTTTTAAGCTCAGCTAAAATTTCTTTAACTGCACCTTCAGCTTTTTCTGTTACGCTAAGCACTCTTACTTGCTCAGGTGCAAACCATAAAGGGAAAGCACCTGCATATTTTTCAATTAAAAGAGCCATCGTGCGCTCATAACAACCTATTATTGATTGATGAATAATATATGGGCGTTTTCGTTCTCCTGCCTCATCTACATAAACCATATCAAATCGCTCAGCTAGTGCAAAGTCTATTTGAATTGTTATAATAGTGTCTTCTTTTCCAAACACATTTTTAATTTGAATATCTAGTTTAGGTCCATAAAAGGCTGCTTCTCCGTCCGCTTCTTCGTAATTTAGCCCTAAATGGTCTAAGATATTTTTTAAGATTATTTGAGTAGATTCCCAAGCCTCAGGATTATCAATGTATTTCTTTTTGTTGTTTGGATCCCATTTACTAAACCTAAAGCCAACATCCTCCCTTAGTCCTATTACATCTAATGTATGGTATATAAACTCAAGTGCATGTTTAAACTCTTGCTCTACTTGGTCTGGCGTGCATATAGAGTGTGCATCGGCTAGTGTGAATTGCCTAACACGAATTAATCCGTGCATTTCTCCGCTTGATTCGTTTCTAAATAAAGTGGAATTTTCCAAATATCTTTTTGGCAAATCTTTATAACTTTTTAAACTGTTTTTATAAATCATATATTGGAAAGGGCAAGTCATTGGGCGAAGTGCAAAAATTTCTTTATCCTTTTCTTCATCGCCTAAAATGAACATACCATCTTTATAGTGATCCCAGTGTCCGCTAATTTTAAACAAGTTGTTTTTAGACATAAATGGAGTTTTAGTCAACAAGTACCCTCTTTTTTCGCCTTCATCTTCAACAAATCTGCTCAAAGCTTTATATATTGTAGCACCTTTTGGCATTAAAAGTGGCAGACCTTGACCTATATTTTCTTCAGTCATAAAAATTTCTAATTCTCTACCTAACTTGTTATGGTCGCGCTTTAAGGCATCTTCCCTGTTTGCAATATAATTACTTAAATCTTTTTTGTTAGTAAAAGCAAGCACATAAACACGGCTTAACATTTTATTTTTTTCGCTACCTCTCCAATATGCACCGTTTACTTTGTCTATTTTATAGCCCCAATTTTGTAATTTTGAAGTATTTTCCATATGAGGTCCGCGGCATAAGTCAACAAAGTCATTTCCTGTTTTGTAAGTACTAATAATCTCGCCCTCAGGCAAATCATTAATCAATTCTACTTTGTAAGTATTATCACTAAATAATTCTAGAGCTTGTTTTTTGTTTAGTTCAAGGCGTTCAAAAGGCTCGTTGGCGTTCAAAATCTTTTTCATTTCTTTTTCAATACGAGCAAAATCCTCTTTTTCTATTTTTGCATCTAATAAATCAAAATCGTAATAAAAACCATTGTCAACAACGGGCCCTATTGTTAATTTTGCACTTGGGTATAATTTCAAAACAGCTTTTGCTAAAACGTGTGCTAAACTGTGACGCCCCATTTCTAATTTTTGCTCTAATTCATTTTTTTCCATAATTTTCTCCTTTTTAAATAAAAAACCCGTCCTAATATATAAGGACGAGTTAAATTTCTCGTGGTTCCACCTTAATTTGCTTAAAATAATTTTTAAGCCTCTTAAATGTAGGTTTTCGCAACCTAAAAGCGTATAGTTCAAAAGTAGTTTCGTTAACAAGTTCTTTAAGTTACTTCCAGCCGTGGCAACTCTCTCTGTAAAAGAATAATTTATTAACTACTTGTCTTTTAATTAGCCTATAATATTTAATTATAACTAATTTTACTCATTTGCAACCAAAAAGTCAACAAAATTTATAAAACTCTTTAATTTTTACAAAGCGTTATTTTACTGCCAAAAAGCTCGTTTAATAAATTAAGTGTTTTTACTTTTATGCTTGAGTCGCAATATAAATTAATAGCTTTTGGGTTTAGTGTTATTAGGTTTGTTATTAAAAAAATCTCTTCCTCTTCATTTAACTCATTTTGCAACTTAATTTTTTTATTGTTTTCGTCCAAAAACTTATATGTATTGTTTTTGTAAATTATATTTACTGTTTTTTCTTTTATTTTAAGGTTTTTAATTAAAAATTTTAATAATTCTAAAAAAATACCTTCTGTTTTTAAAAACATAGAATTATCATTTGTCAATTCGCAAATATCTTTCCATTTTTGTTTTAAACTTTTGAGTTTAAATGCAAAAAAGCTTTGAATATATAATGTGCCGGAATAATTAAGTTTTTGTATTACAAAATTTTTGTCATACTCTTTGTCAAAACAAACGAGTGCTTTAATAAATGCTTTTAAGCTAATTTCATCAATATTGGTTAGGGTTAAGTTGCTTTTTAAATAACGCTCTTTATAATCGGTAACAAAAAGCTCCGATAAAACTTCATCTAATATTTTTTTTAATTTGGTTTTTTGACTATTTTCGCACGCTACTAGGAGTTTTGTTTGAGTTTTTTCGTCTAGCGTAGTGCAAATAAACTTGCTGTTTTTAAAACTTTTTAACAGCAATTTTTTTAGAGTATTTATGAAAATTTCGTCGCATTTTGAAAATAAAATAGTTAGCTCCCACATAAATGCTTTCTCCCTTGCATTATTTTATGCAAGAGACAATTATAATACCCCTACTATCAATGTAAATTTATGTAAATAAAAAAAACAACATAAACAGAACTTTTAAATAACCTTAATAAAATTAATTAAAAATTACTTTTCTTTGACAGTTATTTGTTTACAATGGTAAAATAAAATAAAATAAAAATAAGTTGAGGCATTATATGAAGCACATTACAATTGAAAAATTAAATATTAAAATGGATTTAGACTTTGACGGCAATTTGATAAATTTAACAAATGAGCAAAATGGAATGCTGTTTTCCTTAAACAATAACGACATTTTATTAAATGTTTATTTGGAAAAAAAGCCAGCAGATATATCTTTACAAAAGTTTATTGACAACGAACTAAAAACTTTAAGAAAAATAAATTTTGAAAACTTAAAAATAGATTTTTTTAAAGAAAAGTTAAAAAACTTCGATAATATAAAAACCAGTCAAATAGGCAAAGTTAAAACACAGTTTAAAGACACTACTGTTATAATGCTAGAAAAAGATGGCGCAAAACAGTTGCAGTTTTATGTAAATATGAATCAGTATGTTTTAATAATGGGTTTAAATGTTTTAAATAACAAATATATAACAGAAAAGAAATTTATGTCCCACGCTGCTATTGCAAAGTTAATCGAGTGTATCAATTCTATTACTAGCACAAATTGAATATTATTATAGGCATTGACAAATAAAATATTTATTATATAATAGTATAAGATAAAATTAGGAGAAAAAATGGGAAAAATAAAAAAAGTAATTTGTTATAGTGGTGCAACTTTAATATTTGCTGCTGGAATTTTTTTTGGCTATAAAATGATGAATAATGAAATTGACAATGTAAATAATTCAGAAGAATCTATTGTACTTTATAATACTAACAAAATTTTTAATAGTCGCTTTAGTGAAAAAAAATTAGCATATTTAATTGCTGATAATTACTTATATAATGCTAAAAACATTAGAATTAATACTTTAAAGAATAATTTAGACCCTGCGACGTTTGCTGGCTTAGTCACAATAGAAAATATTATTGATAATTGCTTAATAAAAGATATTTCAAAATATGAAGATGGTGCATTTGTTACATTAGAACCAAACTCACAAGAATACATAAATATTGTAAATCAAAGAGCGGAACTTGCCAATGCGCTTACTAGCAAAACTGTATTTAATCAAACTTCAAATCAAGAAATGGTTGATTTTTCAAATTTTATTATTAATAATTTTGATACTAGCCTAAAGGAATGGGGCGGTATACATACTTTTGGTATGGTAGCTTTTTCACTAATTGGTGCTCTTTTTGCCTTAGGATATGTATCTTTTGTAGAAGGCATTGATGAGTATCATTATTAAAATGAATCTTTTATTATAATTAAGAAAATAAAAAAAACTAACGATTTTGTTAGTTTTTTTATGCAAAAAACTTTAAAACAAAAAATCCCAATAGTAAATACATAACTTATAGTGTGTTTACAAATGTGTGAGCAAAATAAATAAGACCAAAAGTAAGCTAAACTTTATTTTTTAAAAAACACAGTTTAAAACTGTGTTTTTGTGTTGAATTATTATTCAATATTCCACTTTTCTTCTAACACTTTTTCTACAAAAATTCTTGCAATATTAGGGTCAAATTGTTTGCCAGAGCAGGCTAAAATTTCTTTTAGAGCTTGCTCTTTAGTTAGTGAATTTCTGTAAAAACGATTTGAAGTCATCGCATCATAAGCATCTGCTACCGCTATTATTCTAGCGGGAAGCGATATTTGCTCGCCGGCTAACTTGTTTGGATAACCTTTTCCATCCCACCTCTCGTGATGCTCTAACAAATAAACGGCAATTTTAAAAAACTCGTTAGAAGCTTTTAAAATGCGATAACCTATTTCCGCGTGTTTATTTATTTCGGCTCTTTCAATTTCGGTTAATGGTCCTGTTTTGTTAAGTATAGTTTCAGCGACGCCAATTTTTCCTATATCGTGCATTAAGCCGGCAAGTTTAATCTCGTTAATTTGTTCTTTGCCGAGATCCAGTTTGCTTGCAATATCATAAGATAACATACTAACTCTTTTAGAGTGGTACATTTCCATTTTATTTTTTTCATAAAGAGTGTTTAAAATAATATCAATAGTCTTGCTTTTGATGCTCGCACTTTCAGACAATTTGTACCTGTACATATTGTCTTCTGCCTCTTTAAAAACTTCTTCCATATCCTGTTCTTTTGAGATTTTTGTAGCAAGACCGATTGATGCCGATAAAATAACACCTAAGTTTTTTTGATTTTGTTTTGACTTTATTTCAATATTTTTATTTATTTTATTAACTATTTTTTTGCTGTCTATTTCGTCGCAATGAGGAAGTACCACAACAAATTCGTCTCCGCCTACGCGTGCAGCAAAACCCTTATTTTTACAACAATTTTTAAAAATATTTGCCGCTTGTTTTAACACTATATCGCCATATTTATGACCGAAAGCATCATTTATCAATTTTAAACCATTGATATCTATCATAAGTATTGATAGAGGTAAAACATTTGAATTATTTAATTTGACCGTCTCTTTTTCAAAATATCTTCTATTATAAAGTTTTGTTAAATGGTCAGTATTGCTTAATGTTTTTATTTTTTCCTCTTTTATTTTTTTGCTTTCATAATTTCTAAAAGCTAATACTAGCCCCGATATATTATTGTCTGTTTGGATAATTTTAGAAATTGAGATTTCAACGAGTATTCTTTTTCCTTTTTTAGTCCTAACTATAAGATAAGCTGGTATTTTTTCATTTTTTTTGTTTAATAACATTTGTTGAGTAATATTATAGCGCTTTTTGCCAAATTCATCAGTTATAGATAGTACATCGTCTAGATTTTTACCTATGCAGTCACTTGCCACAAGGCCTGTTATTTGCTCGGCTTTTTGGTTAAATATTATAACATTTCCTAAATTATCAGTAGATATTACGCCGTCATCAACAGAAAGTAAGGTTGTTTTTAACAACTCTCTATCATTAAACACCGCTTCTTCTATTTCTTTTCTTTTAGTTATATCATGGCATGAACCAACTAAATTTACTATTTTATTGTTTACAAAAATTGGGGTTAGTGTTGTATGCCAAGTTTGCTTGCCTAACTTCAAATTTAGCGTTTCCTCATATACTATTGATTGACGAGCCTTCAAGCATTCAGCATAACGTGCTTCTATCGTTGCACCCTCATTAGAGCCAGCAACTTCTACGGGCGTTTTCCCTCTCAATTCTTCTAACTTTATGCCAGTTAC
>JAQVOQ010000005.1 GCA_028702545.1 Clostridia bacterium | reverse complement strand
GGTGGTATAGCAGGCTTTAACTTAAATACTGACGCGATAGGCGGGTATACTGGTTTAATTATTAACTCATATAATGCAGGAAACATCACTGCAACTTCTGATAATGCGAGTAGTGCTTATGCAGGAGGAATAACAGGTTATAATCGTTATGTTTCTGATAATAGTTATGGTGAAGTGAAGTGGTCTTATAGTTCAGGCATAATAAGCGCTAGCAATATTTATGCTGGAGGTCAAAGTTATGCTGGAGGTGTCGTAGGATGGAATGAAACATCTATTAAACTTATCGAAAGTTATTACTTAAATACTTCAGCAACTCAAGTTACATTTAATGAATCAGGAATAAATTGCTCTTCTAAAACAAGTGCGGAAATTAAGTCATATGATTTTGCTAGCTTATTAAATAATAAAAATTATGTAGGTGCTACAATTTGGAGTTCAGTTGATTTAAATACTAATGCAAAACTAACTTGGGAGCTAAATTATTAAAAAATACAAAAACCTTATGAAAAATCATAAGGTTTTTTGTTTATATTTTTTCTGTTTAGTGTTAAAATAATTAATAGTAAAAATACATTTTAAACAAGGAAAACATTATGGTACAAAATAAAAAAGTAAATATATCAAATATTTTAAAAATAATATTTAGGAGTCTACTAATTTTATTTGTAGCGACTATTTTAATAGGTTGGCTTGCAGGATATAAAGCTTACATTGTAAATGGTGGCAGTATGGAGCCAATAATTCATTATAGAAGTTTGGCGGTAGATAAAAAACCATCAGCACAAAACATTAAAATTGGCGATGCAATTACCTATAAAGTTGGAAGTGGGTTTATTACTCATAGACTTACAAAAGTAAAAAATAATGCAGAAGTGACTATTGCAGAATTTAGAGATTTTGCCGATTATGATGTCAGCTGGGAAGAAGGTGAAGCCTATTACGAGGACCGCAGCGATTTAGGCGTTAATGTTGTCATTTGGTATTCTGGAATAGAATTTGATGAGCAGATGATTTTTATAACGCGAGCTACAAATAATACTGCAAACCCGCTAGATAGCACAGCTACTGAGGAAACTATTGCTTATTCACAAATTCATGGTGTTGTGGCTTTTAGTATACCTGGTTTTGGAAATCTTGTATTGTTTATACAAAAAAATATAATTTTAATCATTGCTACTTTTGTATCACTACTATTATTATACAATATGATTTATGCTGAAATGCATAAGAAGAAATAATAGCATAATGGTAATTTGCTAGACTTTTACTTTATTTTGCTATAAAATTTATATAATAACAAGTTACTAAGGAAAAAGGTTAAGTTTATGAATGAAGAAAGCGGTAAAAAACTTAATATTAATATTGTAGCTTTAACCTTCGCTATAATTTTGCTTTTTGCCTATTTAGTAGGCTCTACTTTTGCATGGTTTACTGATGAAAGTGATTTAGCGAGTAATGATGATGTCGCAGTTATAGATATACAACTTATAAATGGTTCCTTTGAACCTATAACTGATGCACCTAGTTTTGTATATACTGGTCAAACAAGCCAAATTAATCTTCCGATACATGTAAAAACAATATCTACAATTGATACTATTGTAAAGGTTATGATAATGGCTTATTGGTCTAATAACTTACCAGTTTACATTCCAGAAGTAGGAAATACTGTTCAATATAATTTATTTAAAGTAGGTGGAGAAGAGATAGTTTGGGACTCAGAAATAGTGGGTGGTGCGGGATTTGATTATTTGTACTATAAATACATATTGCCAAAACCTACTCAACAATTGCCACTTTCTAAAGTACAATTTTTAACAAGTATACAATTTCCAACTTTACCAGCACAATATATGAATGAAACAGTTACGATAAATGTTGCAGTAACAGGCTTACAGGCAACGCCAGCAGGCGTTGATCTTTGGGCTAGTGGCGCTCCATTAGGCTGGGATCCATTAAATCAACAATAATAATTGTTAAGGAGGTATTTATATGAAAGATTTTTTTAATAAGTTAGAAAGTAAAAAATTTGTATTAGTAACCATTTTTTCTTTTTTACTTGTATTAGTATTGATTATGAATATGACTACCGCCTTGTTTTCAACGAGCACTGATGCCTATACAACAATTGTAATAAGTGATCTTGATATAACTGCTAAAATTTTAGATCAAACGGACGACGCACTAAATATAAACACTGAAACATTACTTCCGGGCGAAACAATTGAAAGGACCTTGCAAATAAACAATGCCGCGGATTCACAAGATGCCTATGTTAGAATTCAAGCAATTTTTGAAATTGACAGAGATTCTGGTTATGAAGAGGATTTAGTTGTTCAAATGCAACTTGCAGACTCAGCAACAGATTGGGTAGAAGGTAATACTGGACCTCAATTTTGGTTTTATTATGACGATGTTTTAGCTCCAAGCGGAGTTATAACAGTAGATTTAGAATTTGTTGTTTTTCCAATAGGAGAAAATGATACTTATGCTTTGGGTAATGACGATGCAGGAAAACCTTATAAAATTACAGTAACAGTAAATGCTGTTCAAGTTGCAAATGATGCTTATGTTGGGTGGGCGCCAGATTATCCTGTGGGTTGGCTAAGTTAAAATAAAATACACAAAACAAACATGGGAGTAATAATGCAAAGGATACCAAATAAGAGTTCAAGTCAACAATCTTTAGTAATATTTATACTGATTATTTTGATAGTTGTGGCAATATCCATCAACGCTATTCTTGCATGGTTTTATAGCAGGGCAACCAAATCCAGAATTGAATTTTTAGGTAATATTTTACTAGCTACACAAGTATTAAATGGACAAACTTTAGATTTTAATGAATATGAGCGCTATCCAGATTCTATTATTGATAGGACGCTTAGAATACAAAAAGATAGCCAGGCGCCAAATTTTTATCTTAGAATTAGATCGGAAATTAGAATTGATGGAATAACTACAAATGCCATAACTTTTAATATAAATGAGCAAGATGAGCAATATTGGTTGCCAGTGGAATATTCATCTAATGCTATTTGGTATTATTGTTATACCGATTATACTTCCTGGGATTTATTAGATGAATGGTTACCAACGATTCACTTTGAGTTTCATATTTCTCCAACTATCACACAAGAAAAATTAGATAGAATTATTACGGTAATTCTTTATATTGACACGATATCTGTAGATGATTATTTAACAGAATGGAATTATTTACCGGATCAATGGCCAACAATTGTTGAGCCTCCAGAAGATTAAAAAATAAAAGCAACTTTTAAGTTGCTTTTTATTTATCTTTTATTATGATTTTAAAAATACAATATGCTATACTAAATATATGAAATTTAAAATAAGCAATCAAATAATAGAGTTAAATAATTTGTTTAAAGCCAGAGGCGCTAAACTTTTTATTGTTGGTGGATTTGTTAGAGATAGTTTGCTAGGTTTAACTCCAACCGATATCGATTTAGCATCTAATTTGACTGAAGAACAAATATTTTCAGTATTACAAAATTCGCATTTTAAATATTCATTAGGTAGCAAAAAATTAGGAACAGCAATAATAAGTAAAGATGATTTTAAATGTGAATATACAACTTTTAGGGCAGAGAGCTATAAAAAAGGTGGCTTTCACACCCCAGAGAAAGTTTGCTTTGTGAATGATATTAAGTTAGACGCTAAAAGGCGTGACTTTACAATCAATTCTTTATATTATGATATAGAAAATCAAGAAGTTATGGACTTTTTTAACGGAGAAAAAGACCTTAAAAAAAAGCAAGTCAAGGCAATAATTAGTCCAAAATATGTTTTTGCAAGTGATGGGCTCCGTATTTTAAGAATGGTAAGGCTCGCGAGTGAGTTAGATTTTAAAATAGATAAATCCACTTATAAAACAGCAAAAAAAATGATAGGCCAATTAAAAGATGTAACAAAAGATAGATTGTTTAAAGAGTTCCAACTTATCTTAAATGCTGGTTCTAAATATAATTTTAAAGAAGTTGATGGACTTAATTATTTAATTAAATTAGGTGCACTACCATATATTTTCCCTAATTTATCGCAGTATGACGCTAATGGACATTTAAAAGCCCTACGCGCCAGTTTATATCACTATAACAATTCAAACAAAGACTTAAAGTTTGAGGCGTTTACGATAGATTTGTGTCTCCATATTGCTAAGATAGAACAGATAAAGTCTAGTATTATCGCCACAACAATTTTAACAAACGAAAACACAGGCGTTTCAATTAAACAAAAGCATTTTATCGTTAATTTGATAAAGGCTTATGAACAATCGTTTAAGTTAAAAGATGACCTTGTTGCAAAAAAATTTTTGCAAGACCATAATGAAGTACTTAATAGTTTGTTTAAATTGCTAAATAACGATAACAATAAAAATGTTTATCAATTACTAGAGCATAATTATCAATTTATGAAAGTGCATAAAATGCCCTTTAATTTAAAAGAACTTGCAATAAATGGAACAGTTTTAAAAGAAGAGTTTAAGGCTTTGCAAAGTAATTTGATTGGAAAATTGTTAAATAAGTCGCTTAAATTTTGTTTGTTAGATGCAAATAATAATACAAAGACAAAAATATTAAACTTTTTAAAAGAAGAAATACAAAAGGATGAAAGAATATGATTAATTTATTATTAATAGAAACAATAGATATAATATCTATAAGTTTAAGTAGCATAGTATTAATTTTTGTGGCAATTGGCTTTTTTATAAAACCAAAAAGTAATTTATCATCACATGATATAATTAAAGAGCAAGAAAAAAACTTTAAACAGTTAATAACTGAGCAAACAAAGGAATTTGACAATGTTCGCATGTGGTTTAAAACGTACAGTGAAGGTCAAGAAAAGTTGATTAGAAGCTATAACGAAAAAATAGAAAGCGATATAAGAAATATAACAACTATGCAAAAAGATCAATTAGAAGTTACAAATAAAAGGCTAGTTGAACTTCGAAATTCTAACGAGCAAAAGTTAGATAAAATTACTGAAGTTATTGAACAAAATTTAGATAAGATGTTGCATAATAACGAAAAGAAATTAGAAGAAATGCGAAAGACAGTTGATGAAAAATTGAACGAAAGTTTGGAACGCAGGTTTAATCAATCGTTTGAGATGATGAATAAGCAATTTGAACAAGTTGGCGTACAACTAGGACAGATGAAAAGCATAGCCGTTAGTGTTGGCGACTTACAAAAAGTATTGACAAATGTTAAATCAAGAGGAATTTTTGGTGAAGTACAACTTGCAAGTTTGTTAGAGCAAATGTTAGCACCAAATCAATACGCAGCGCAAGTTACAATAAAAGAGGGTAATAATAGAGGCGGAGTTGACTTTGTAATATACTTGCCGGGAACAGACAATCAAAACATTTTACTTCCAATAGATTCTAAATTTCCAGTTGAAGACTATTTGAGGTTACTAGATATTAGTGAAACTGGGAAAAAAGAAGAAATTGAAAAAGCTAAAAAAGCAATAGAGACAAAAATTAAAAAAGAAGCTAAGTCTATTAGTGAAAAATATATAAATCCACCAAATACAACCAATTTTGCTATTATGTACATAGCAACAGAAGGCTTATATGCCGAACTTTTAAGGAATTCTGGTTTAGTTGAGGAATTACAAAGAGAATATAGGGTTATAATATCTGGACCGACAACATTCTCTGCAATTTTAAACAGTTTACAAATGGGCTTTAAAACGCTATCTATTCAAAAACATTCAAGCGAAATTTGGAACGCACTAACAAGTTTTAAAAAAGAATTTTCAATTTTTACCGAGCTACTTGCTAAAACACAAAAGAAAGTTATGGAAGCGTCAGACACAATAGATGATGCGACCAAAAAAACTCGCACAATTGAGCGAAATTTAAATAAAGTAACCGATATAACCTCGCCAGAAGAAGCGACAGTTATAGGAAAGTTAGATACAATAATAGGTACGGATACCGATAAATAAACTCTCAATAGTTTTAAAGAATAAACCCCTTAATTAATAAGCATACTAACAGTATATAATTAATTATGGGGTTTTTTGCTATGAATAAAAAAGAGTTTAACATAAAAAATATAACTTCAGCTATAACGATATTTGCTATTATTTTTACAGTTGCTGTACTCGGCCAAACAATGATGATTGTAAATAATGCCACAGGTGGCACACAAAACTTTGCAGAAGGCGTTACGATAAGCCAAGTTAATGTTGGAGGGCTTGATCAAGATAGGGCGGCATATGCAGTTGGTTCGCTGATAAAACAAAAAATAGATGAAATGAATTTAAGCGTTACTTATGGCGATAAAGTTTGGCAATTTACAGGTACTGATTTTGAGGTAGAGGAAAATGTTAATAAAGTTGTTGCGGATGCATATAAGTATCAACAGCAAATTATAAATAAAACTCAAAGTACTGAGTTTGATTCTATAATTGCAAGGGGTATGAATATTGATGTTGCTTTTCCATTTTTATTTAAAGACATCAATGCGAAAATGGATGATATTATAAATCAAGTTGACAGACAACCCGTAAATAGTCGAGTTACATTTGACGCTAGTAAGCAAAATAAATTTACGTATTCAGAGAGTAAGTCGGGAGTTAAGGTAGATAGAATAAAATTATTAAAAGACTTAGAAAAAGAATTTAAAGTTAATCACACGAATATGCAAGTTAATCTAAGTACTGTTACGATAGAACCAGAATTTACAGAGGCTTATTTAAAAGACAGAACACAGTTAGTTAGTATTTTTAGTACTGATTTGCACAATTCAAAACAGAGAAGACTGCATAATGTTGGGCTTGCTTTAAGTAAATTTGATGGAATGACAATAAAGTCTGGTGAGGAAGTGTCATTCAATGCCGTAACAAGCCCTCAAACCGTAGAAGGTGGCTACGAAAAGTCAATCATAATATTTAATGGGCAATTTGTAGAAGGCGTTGGCGGCGGCTTGTGTCAAGCTTCTACGACTTTGTATAATGCAGTTATTTTAGCTGATTTAGAGGTTATTGAGGTTAGTAAACATACTTTACCAGTAGGATACATTGAACTAGCGCTAGATGCTATGGTTAGTGAAAACTGGTCAGATATGAGGTTTAAAAACAACAGTCAAGATAATATTTATATAGCAGCTTATTTAAAAGAGGAGCGTGCATATGTTGAAATATATGGCAAAACATTAGATAATGGCATTAAAATTAAAAGAAGAAGCGAGTTCATAAAAACAATTGGTCATAAAGGCGATGAAGTTATCTTTGATGTAAAAGGCGAATATGCCAGCAAGGTGCTTTATAAAGGCGAAAGATTTAGGCTAAGTTATCCGCGAGAAGGTTATGAGGCAAAAGCTTACTTACAATATTATTCTGGAGGAAATTTAATAAAAGAAGTGCAAATAAGGCACGAAATCTATGAGCCACAACAAGGCATAGTTGTTGAAGGCAACGATATACCCCCAAAAGATTATGTTATAGAGAGTCAAGTAGAACTTATTCCACCTCAAAAAAAAACATCGGATACAACGGGAAATAATGTTTCGGCAGTTATACAAAAAATCAACCCTGTAACATATAACCCATAAAATTTAATAAATTGTAATATAGCTCTAATATAATAGTAAATAAAAGGACAAGCATATGTATCAAGTTTTGATTATTTTACTATTTATATTAGGGCTATTTTTTATTATAAAAGGTAGTGACTTTTTAATAGATTCTTGCCTTATGCTATCTAAATTAACTTCAATTAGTCAAGTTATAATAGGTGCAACGCTTGTAAGTGTCGCCACCTCCCTTCCTGAAATTAGTGTTTCGCTAATTGCAGTCGCACACGACTTACACGATTTAGCAGTAGGAAATGCAATAGGCTCTATGATATGTAATGTCGCCTTAGTAATTGGTGCGGCCATTGTTATTGCCCCTCAAAAGGTATCTTTAAAAAGTTTTAAATCAAAAGCGCTATTATTAATTTTTTTAAACTTCGTTTTGTTTATCTTTTGTATAAATTTAAAAATAGGGCTAATTGAGAGCATTATTTTAGTAAGCATATGCGCTATGTTTTTTTATATTAATATATTAGAGGCAAAAAAATCACTAAAAGAGCACAAAAAAACCAAATCAAACATTGGTATTAAAAAAGATTGGGCAATTTTGTTTTTTAAATTTATAATAGGCACATTAGCCATTTTTATAGGAGCCAATATGCTCGTACATAATGGTGAGCGCTTAGCTTATATGCTAAACATAGGTTCAGAAGTTATAGGTCTTACCATTATTGCTTTTAGCACTAGTTTACCAGAGCTTATTACAACCATGTCGGCAGTAAAAAAGAAAAGTATGGAGCTAGCACTAGGTACCATTATAGGCACCAACATAATTAACATAACTTTATTATTTGGTTTTGGTGGTTTGCTTGCTGGTAGAGTTGGCTTAAATATTTCAAAAAGCACACTTTCAGTGTCTATTCCACTTTTAATTTTTATGACTTTAATGTTAATTTTGCCAATTTTAAAGACTTCAAAAACACATAGAATACAAGGTATTTTGTTAATTGCGACATATTTGTTGTATACGCTTATTATTTTATCCACACTAATAACGAGCACACAAGCATAAATTGTGGATAAATAGGTATGCTTTTGTGGAATTGTGGATAACTTATGTATATTAATACCCATTTTTGCATATTTTTTAGAATTTATACAAAAAAATTATAAATATTCATATCAATTTATAAATATTAGTATGTGCATAAGTGGATAACTTTTTAAGTAAATTGTAATAAATATTAGCAAAAACTAGCAATATATGTGACAATTTTGTAATAAAAACATAAAAAAAAAGCATTATTTTGGTAAAATTTTTTATATATTTTTGTATTTTAATTCATAAACTAATAAAAGAGATTTTAATAATAAGTATAAAAAAAACTTGAGAGTAAAATTTACTCTCAAGCGGGCAGTTTTTTATATTAAAAAAAGTTACCACCAAAGTTACCACCAAAGTTATTGTTGTATTCACCGAGTACCGGTACGCGGAAACAACAGCAAACTATTTTTGTAGGAGGTGGAGGAGGTGGAGGAGGGCAGCAACAGCAACAACAACAGCAACAGCAGGGTCTGCAACATCCAGTTCTATTAAAACGCATATTAAAAATTCTCCTTTTTAATTTTCTTGACAATTATTTAGAGTCTAAAACAGTCTATGTAATATCTGTTTATTATGTTAAGATTTAGTTAATTATTTTTTAAAGATAAAATTAATAAAAACTTTATTTTAAGTTAATTTTGTTTTGTAAATAAAAGTAGAATTATGTCAAAATAATAATTTTTTTTTGAGGCATTGACATTTGCTTTTCAATGCTTTATAATTAAATTAAACAAATATTAATCAATAAGGCGGTAAAACTTTATGGCTAATTACAGACAAGACGACTATGACAAACAACAGCAGGAAATTTACGCACAAGGTCAAAGGGAATATTTAGAAGCAGCAGTTAACTTGCAACGAGTAAAGGATATTACATCAGACTCTACCTTATATCAACAAGTAGACTTTGATTCTGAAACAGGCTATTTTGTAAATTTGTCTGACTTACATATTCCAGAAGGCGACATGAAGATGCTCGCAGAGATGCTAAAAAATTTAGCACGCATTCCAGGTATGAAATTCGGCTTTGGTGGTGACCAAATTAATAACTCAATTAAGAGCTCAGTTGGCGACACTCACAGCGAAATAATTAATCCACAAGACCAAGTAAAATTACTTGCACGCATTATTAAAGATTTAGATGAAGATTATGACATTATTAACAAAATTGCATTTATTCAAGCAGGAAATCATGAAAACCGTTCAGAAAAAGATGTTAGTTTAAATCCTGCGTATTTATTAGCAAGCGAGCTTGGCATACAACATAAATATGTTAGAAATATTGCAAGGGTTGATTTTTCACTTAACCATGATACAAAACAAGACGAAAAAGTAGTAGTGGCGGGACTTATGACTCATGGTGAAAGTAATCCAACAAAACCAGGTGCACAAGCTGAAAGTGCACTTGCTTTAAGGTTAGAACAAGGCATAGACTTTGCTGTAAATTCACATAACCATAAAACAACGGCAGCATCTACTAAAAAACAAATTAATTCATATAACCGTGTGAACCCTGAATATATGGAAGTTTCATTTTATAATTTTGGCGCTATTATTGCAGGTGGTGAATATGCTGATAGAGCAAACTACCCTTATCCAAGAATGGCAGACCTTGAAATATTGAGAATGACAAACATAGAAGGTGAGAAAAAACTAGATTTTATTAATTTTAGAAGTCTTGTTAATTCTACTGCAAAAGGTCTAATAGACCATGTTGATAAATCAATGCGCTATTTAGAAAAACATAAATATAATACTACTGCAGAGATTACTAAAAAATACGTTCACTCAACAAAAGCCTTAGCAAAAACTTTACCTAAAAAATATAAAGAAGAAATGGATAAATTTGAAGTTTCAAAAAATGGCAACAAAATTTCTAACAAAATTTTCTTTGCGCCACTAAGTGGTTTTATGATAGGTAATGAAGATTCAAAGAGCAATGAAAAAGAAATTCAAGAAAAAATTGATATTTTATCTAAACTAAACGGTTCTTGCAAGGTTGTATTAAATGGAGATATGGTTTTTTATAAAAAAGCCTTTACTTTAACTAACAAAAACGGCAATTTGCTTGGCGAAAAATTTCCAGAAGAAAGTTTTTCTTATATATTAAATTTAGCAAAATTATTAGAAAAAGTTAAAAACAAAATTATTGCTTATAACTCTGGTATGCAAGAAGAAAAAATTATGAAATATCATAGTGAAGCACTAGCTAAAATGGCAATGAATCGTATACAAATGGACGAAAAACTTTGCTTTAGGCCTTATAATAAATTAAAATTAGAATCAGAACAATTAAAAATTCAAGGAAAACAAGTTGAAGGCTATAATAAACAAGTACTAGAAAGAGCGGTAGAGAAAGCATATAAAAACTTGGAAAAAGCGATAGAAGAAGTATTGCCATTTATTGCTGATGGTTATGATTTATTAGAAGAGAGCGAACAACAAAAACTATTAAATGACACTCTTGACCATTACGATAGCTTGCCAAACGGTTATACATCAAATAAGAAAGGCAAACGAATCTATAAAGAAGAAGAGAATAAGCAAAAAGATTTCTTAAAGAGTTTATTAGCAAAAAAATTAAGAGCAGATAAAGCACTTTTAAGTTTGAGTGAGGATAGAAATTTTATAAACTTTAAATTCCCACTTGCGGAAATCGAGCTTCGTACTCCTCATGAAAATTTGGTTCAACATATATTGTGCCAAATGCTTGAAATTGATCCTAAAAGCATTACTATTAATCCAAACCCTAATACAACATCTTATACGACTACAAAAATAAAAGATGACAAAAATAGGACTCGTAATATTGGCCTTATTGGTGGAGCATCAAAAAGTTTGGCTAGTAGATCTGCCGTAGAAGGACATTTAAGGCATGAAAATGATATTGCACCCGGTGCAAATGTTTATTATACTAGCACTAGAAGAGGCTCTGAATTTATGACAATGGATGCAAGTATTGTAAGAGATTTAAATAATAAACGCATTAAACAAGATACCTTCTTTATTGCTGGTGGAACATTCTCTGGAGTTGGAGAAAAAGATTTTGCGACTAATAAGTTATACAAATTATTTACTACTTC
Organism: Clostridia bacterium; assembly: GCA_028702545.1. Lineage (GTDB taxonomy): Bacteria > Bacillota > Clostridia > Christensenellales > UBA1242 > STF1-184. Next base: position 13,084 of record JAQVOQ010000005.1, on the reverse strand, counting down.
AAATCAAAAAGAGGAAGAAAATCCAATAGCTAGAGGTATTTATGATACTGCTACAAAAGATTTTAATTTGTATTGTGAAAGTTTAAATTATGAAACAGCATTATTAGAGCCTGATGTATTATCACAAATTATTAAAAGTGAAGCGACAAGAAGTTATGGCAAAACAGTTACTACTTTCGAATACAAAAAAGTAAAAGAAAAAGTTAAAAAATTAGTAGGAAAATTTGAAGAAAAAATTTCTCCTGTTAAAAAAACTACTAAAGATATTGTATTAAAAGCAGAAAAAGCTAAAGTAGAAGCGACTAATATAGAAGATAGCGAAAAAAACATTTAAAAACACCCTTAAAGCTATTTCGTTTTTATTAAAAAATATGCTACGATTAAATATAGGAGAAACATTATGAATTTTGGAATTAAACAACAGAATAATTTTATCTTTTGTGCAAATTGTGGAAGAGTAGTTTCAGAAAATGGCTTATATGATGCAAAATATTGTTTTGTATGCGGTAATCCATTAAAAATAGAAGCTGTTGAAGAGACGGAAGAAAGAATTAAATTAACAGAAGATGCATTGTTACAAAGATTACAAAACGCAGCAAAAAATTTAAATAGCGATTCTTTAAAAGAAGTATTGAAAAAAATAGAAGATTAAATTTAAACAGTTATTTAAATGTATAAATGTTAAATAAAATTAAGTAAAAAACTATTCCTAACATTATATTAGGAATAGTTTTTTTTGATAATGAACTTGTTTTAGTGTGCTAAAAATAAAATTTATTGCATTTTAATATTTTGATACTAACTTATTTTAACATATTTTTAAAATTACTAGCTTTTTCTTTATTCTCAATAATATCTACTGAATAACTCTTGCCATCTTTAAAATTAAGTTTAATTTTTTTATTAATTAAACCTTCTATCTCTAGTTTTGTTACATCTGCTTTTATAAATTGTTTGTAAGCAAAAAAGTTATCGCCATCAAATTTTGACAAATAATATTTAGTACCGTCATAAGATAAAATCTTTATGTTTTTTTTGCCAGAAAAAAGATTTGCCGCTTTTGCATTTTGGTTAGCTTTAAAATTATCAAATCCAGCTAACCAAAGTTTGTTTGTGTCTATTACATTTATTTTTTGCAATAAGACTTCTAAATTTTTTAATTCATTTTTATCAATTTTGACTTTATGCGTGTCAAGTTCCGCTTGAGCAACTTCTTTTTTTTTGGCTAACTCAGCCTGCATAATAGCTTTTTCAGCTTTTTCTTTTTCATACAATTCTTTACTTTCACCAGTCATATTATGAGCCAAACCCTGTTCTAGTTTTTCGCCAATTTTATTCATCAAATTATCTAATAATCCCATAAGAATCCTCCATAAATTGTTAATAGTATTTTAATAATAATACTAATTATTATATTTATCTGTCAAATATATTAATATTCAATTAAGTAATAAATAAAAAATATTATGTGAAAAACTGCAAATCAAATTTGCAGTTCAGGTATTTAATAATTTATTTATTAAAGATATCTTTTAAATGCTTACTAATTTATTTACTATGTTTTTTTGTTTTAGCTATAAAATATGTTTCACTTTTCATTATTATTATATCTATAAAAGCATCTTTCATTTTTAGCATTCCAATTAAACTAGCCGACTTAAACGCTACTATTTTACCAGTTATCCTTAATACTATGTGTCTACTTTTTAACACATTAAATGTTCTTTTTTTAATTTTTTTGCTTTACTTTATAATCTATTATAATGTAATATAATACTATAAGTAAAATACATAATAGTTATATAGCATATAAGGTGAAGTTATGGTAGATATTAATTTAGAACTATGTAAGGTCTTTTATATCGTTGCAGAAGAGGGCAATATTACAAAAGCTAGCGAAAAGCTTTTTATATCTCAACCAGCAGTTAGTCAATCAATTAAAAAGTTAGAAGAACAAATAGGTGGAATATTATTTTTACGCTCTAACAAGGGGCTTGTTTTAACAGAAGAAGGTAAAAATTTTTTAAACTATGTAAAAGGCGCACTAAACTTAATTAATAATGCAAAAATAGAGTTCAATAATTTTAAAGAGTTAAAAGAAGGCATAGTAAAAATAGGTATCTCAACAGCGCTTGCAAAAAATATATTGTTAAAGCCGCTAGCAGTTTTCCACAAAAAATATCCAAACATTAATTTTAATATAACCAATGAATTAATAAAAAATTTACTGCTTGACCTTGAAAAAGGAAATTTAGATTTTGTTATTATGAACGAAGGCGATGCGGATAATAAAGGGTTTGAAATAGTTACTATTAAAGAGGTTGAAAATGCCTTTTTATACAACGCCGATTATTTTGATTTTAATAAAGACTATACGCTTTTAGAAGTGTCGCAAATGCCACTTATATTACAAAAAAAAGAAGCGAACAGTAGGCAGTTTATAGATAAAATTTGCCTTAAAAATAACATAAAATTAATGCCTAAAATGGAAGTTGTAAGTCAAGAGCTTGCAGTTGAGCTAGCCAAAATTGGTTTAGGAGTTGCATTTGCGCCTGTTTATGAACAAAATAATTTAATTTCAGTTAAGTTAAAAAAAGCATTACCAAAATCAAAAATACAACTCGTAACCAATAAATTTTTTTCGCTATCATTTGCTGCTAAAAATTTTATTGAACTTATTTAAGAAGACAAAAAATAATTAATTTATGGAGGGGATATGCAAAAAGAGAACAATGTTATAAAAACAAAATTTGAAAATCATACTACAAACCAAATAAAAAAGTGGTTGCTAGACAGTATAAAAGGCAAGGCATGGGAGAGAAAGGCCTTAATTTTTGATTGTGCTTCTCATTTTGAACTATCTGCTGAAGAGTTAAAAGATAATTCAAGTAATAGTAATTTGACAAAAGTTAAGGCTAAAATTGGTCAAATTTTATCACAAATGATTTCGGAAGGTGACTTGCTCTCTGATGACGACAAAAAAATAAAGCTTGCAAAAAAAGTAACAGATATTTATAAAGAAGACAATATAGAACAATATATTATTAGTATTCTTAAAAATAACCCTTTAAATAAAAAAGAGATATTTTTTAATTGTGTTGAGCATTTTAACAAGGGTGAAGCAAAGGAAGTGTCAAATAAAACACGCAGTTTTGCAGGTGATGTTTTAGTTAAATTAACTAAATCAGCTGTAATTAAAAAAGAGTATAACAAATATGTGCTTGCTACAGATTCAAAATATCCAAACAATGAAATTGGAAATTGTTTAAAAGAAGCAGCTGAACAAAAAGACATTTATAAATATTATATAAATATGCTATCAATAAAAGGTGGTGAATTTTTTGAGGCATATTCAGTTAAATTACTTGAAAAATTATTATCCCTTAAAAATTCTGTTGATAGTAGTGAATTAACAGGTGGACCAAACGACAGAGGCATAGATGGAGTTATAAATATAACCGATGAACTAGGATATAAAGAAAAAATTCTAATTCAAGCTAAGTTGCGTAAGAGAGGAACTATCACATTAAAAGAAGTTAGAGAATTTTATGGTGCAGTTTGCTCGGAAGCTGGCACAAGAGGTCTTTTTATAACCAATTCAACTTTTCATAAAGAATCAAGCAAGTTTATTAATAAACACTATAATATAGTTGGCATAAATAACAAAAAACTTTTTGAACTAGCTACTCAATATAAAGTAGGAATAGTTGAAGTTGATGCTCAACTTAAATTAGATGAAGATATGTTTTTAGATTCATAACAAAAAAAGCAATTTTAAAAATAAACGAAGTTTACGAATATTGACTATTAAGCAAAAATACTTTATAATTACAATATATATAATAGATACATTAACTAAGTAATTGGAGATAAAAATGGAACAAAGAAAAAAAACTAATAGTGCAGTGGTAAAAAAGCCTGTTACAAAGTCTGTTGCAAAGCCTGTTACAAAACCTAAAGCACCAAAAGTGAAAAAACCTAAAGCACCAAAAGTGAAAAAACCTAAAACAATAAAAGTTGCTAAAGCACCAAGACCTAAAAAAGCTAAAAAAGCTAAAAAAACAACAGGGAAAAAACTGATTACAATAATTATTACATCTGTAGTTGTTTTATCGATAATTTTAGGTATAGGTTCAGTTTTTACGCTTAACGATTTTGCAATGACAACAATTTTGAGTGGTAATGTTGAAAAATCTTTATCAGTTGTTGATGAGACCATTTTAGAAAACTTTAATTCTAGGTATTTAGACATTAAATTTGAGACTAGTATGATTGCTTCTGACACGGGAAATGTAACGGTTACATCACTTGCATATTTGAAAGTAATTAAACACGATGATAATAGCTTTAGCTATACTGGTAATTTTAAAATAACTGATACACCTGAATTATTAGTTAATTATAAAAACGGTAAATTTTTTTGGCACTACCAAGAACTTAATTATAGTGAACAAACTACACAAGATGTAAGGGCGTCTTTAGCTCCACTTACGCACTATCCATATTTTAATCCTAGTCACATACTTCCTACAGCAGCTATGACTATAGGTAATAGAGCAAATTTTGTAGGAACAAAAAACTCGTTTGCACTTAATACTAAACCGTTTTATTTTGGAGAAAGATTTAAGTTTAGTTATACTGGAATGCCAGGAATAGATGAAACAGAAATTTATGAACTTGACCACTTAGGTAATATAAGGAAGAGAATTTATATGTTAAAACAAGACTCTCTTATTTATAAATCAGAAATAACTTATTTAACAGTAAATAAAATATTTGAACTTACTTTTCACCCGTCCTTTGTCATTTAATATTGTTTATAACTATTAATTTTTTTTCAATATTGACTTATTAAAATACTAATGATATAATTAAATTAATATAAACAAACTTTTAAAAAGGTGAAAAAAGATGAAAGATAGAAAAATACAACCTATAATTAAAAATGTCTATCGTAAAACCATTAAGGCAGTTAAAAAAACAGCAAAATTGATTTTGATTGCAGGCCTTACTTTTTCTGCTTCAGCAGCAGTGATTTCTGCTGGTAGAGAAATATATGAAGAAAAGAACACAGAGAACTTAATAGTAGATTTAGATTTTGGATTAGTCTCTTTTGTTCTCAAAAATAAAGATTCTAGATCGGCTATTGAAATTTATCAAGACGTTATAAAGGCTGGATTAAATGTAGAAGGATTAAAAGAAGTTTATAAGAATGCTGGTTCTATGACTATTGAACAAAAAAAAGAGTTTTTATCAAAGTTTACAAAAGAAATTTCAGAAGCAGCTGGTATAAGAATATCAAAAGTTGTTTTTGAAAATCCTAAAAATTATGAATTTTTGGGTCATTATATTGGTGGCAATTTGGGGTTTATAGCATTTAGTAAAAATGAAATACATATTAATGAAAAAATTTTAGAGTATTCCAATTTAATTAGAAGTTTAGAAGTTTGTTTTCATGAAGTTATTCATGCAGTTGAAAATATAAATATACAAACAAACAAAAATGTTGATAATTTAAATACATATCTTCATAATGGTGCACTTTTATATGCTGATCATGTTTACTTTTCTAATTTTTATGAAATTACAACTTTTTTATTGACGGGTAAATTTAAGAGTCAATTAAAAGAAAAATTTTCTAGACATGATTTAGATTACGAATATTATGAAACTGACATTATATTAAGTGACTGGTTAAGTGAAGTCGTTAAAAATGATATGCAATATCATAAGCAAGATGAAAATTATTATTACAATTTTACTGTAAAACAAATCATTGATTTAGGTTTAAAAAATAATTATGAGTATAGAAATATTAAATTTAATGAGGAAATTTTAGAAAATTCATATACGTATGACATTATTAATTACGCTCTTCCTAGTTATTTTCTTGATGTTAATTATAAAGATTTTAAATTGGGTTATGCAAATTTTAAAAGTTGGAATTTACAAGAAGAAACGCAAGCATTAACAGAATATATAGAAAATTGTAATGCAAGCAAATATAGTTCAACTAGTACAGAAGGTATTTCTAATTATTCTAATTTATCGGAAGATAAGGATCAAAATTATTCAGAACATGCAATTGCACGTCAAATGGCAAAAATAATGGCAATCGTTAGGTATGATGCCGATAGTTATAATGGAGAAGATGTAAAAAAGTCTTTTGATTTAGTGCAAGATAATTTGTGTTTGATGGAAGATTCAGTGGTTGAATTTTATCGATTAGACCAAATAGATGATATTAATATAAAACAGGAAAATAGTAAAGAAACCTATATAGTATTTAATTTAAAAGAAGAAGAGTTAGAATGTTAAAAAAAGAGGTAAATCCCTCTTTTTTATATAATTTGCATTTGTATTTTTTTAAACTCTTAATATTTTTTTATGTAAGTATATTAAGTATGGTTATTTATTGGAGCTGTTGAGAGGACTCGAACCTCCGACCTATGCATTACGAATGCATTGCTCTACCAACTGAGCTACAGCAGCATACATTATTAATAATAAATAAAAACACTAAATTTGTCAATTAAATAAAAGTTTTAACTACTAAATTTATTTTATATATGATAAAATAGAACTTAAAAATAGTAATTAGAAACTTCAAAACAGTTTTAAAAAAGTCTTTTTTTGTTGTAACTGTAAAATAGATTTAAGACTTAGAGTGTATAGTTATTTACTACAATTTTTTTGTCAACTATTTAATATTGTTTATAATTATTAATTTTTTTTCAATATTGACTTATTAAGATACTAATGATATAATTAAATTAATATAAACAAACTTTTAAAAAGGTGAAAAAAGATGAAAGATAGAAAAATACAACCTATAATTAAAAATGTCTATCGTAAAACCATTAAGGCAGTTAAAAAAACAGCAAAATTGATTTTGATTGCAGGCCTTACTTTTTCTGCTTCAGCAGCAGTGATTTCTGCTGGTAGAGAAATATATGAAGAAAAGAACACAGAGAACTTAATAGTAGATTTAGATTTTGGATTAGTCTCTTTTGTTCTCAAAAATAAAGATTCTAGATCGGCTATTGAAATTTATCAAGACGTTATAAAGGCTGGATTAAATGTAGAAGGATTAAAAGAAGTTTATAAGAATGCTGGTTCTATGACTATTGAACAAAAAAAAGAGTTTTTATCAAAGTTTACAAAAGAAATTTCAGAAGCAGCTGGTATAAGAATATCAAAAGTTGTTTTTGAAAATCCTAAAAATTATGAATTTTTGGGTCATTATATTGGTGGCAATTTGGGGTTTATAGCATTTAGTAAAAATGAAATACATATTAATGAAAAAATTTTAGAGTATTCCAATTTAATTAGAAGTTTAGAAGTTTGTTTTCATGAAGTTATTCATGCAGTTGAAAATATAAATATACAAACAAACAAAAATGTTGATAATTTAAATACATATCTTCATAATGGTGCACTTTTATATGCTGATCATGTTTACTTTTCTAATTTTTATGAAATTACAACTTTTTTATTGACGGGTAAATTTAAGAGTCAATTAAAAGAAAAATTTTCTAGACATGATTTAGATTACGAATATTATGAAACTGACATTATATTAAGTGACTGGTTAAGTGAAGTCGTTAAAAATGATATGCAATATCATAAGCAAGATGAAAATTATTATTACAATTTTACTGTAAAACAAATCATTGATTTAGGTTTAAAAAATAATTATGAGTATAGAAATATTAAATTTAATGAGGAAATTTTAGAAAATTCATACACGTATGACGTTATTAACTATGCCGTTCCAAGTTATTTTTTAAATGTTAATTATAAAGATTTTCAATTGGGTAATGCAAATTTTAATAGTTTGAATTTACAAAAAGAAACACAAGTATTGAAAGTATGCATAGAAAGTTATAATTCAAAACAACCAATTACACGCCAAATGGCAAAACAAACAATTGCACCCCAAATGGCAAAAGTAATGGCAATTGTTAGGTATGATGCGGAAAGTTATAATGGAGAAGATGTAAAAAAGTCTTTTGATTTAGTGCAAAATAATTTGGGTTTAATAAAAGAATCAACAGTTGAATTTTATCGGTTAAACCAAATAGATGACATCAATATAAAACAGGAAAATAATACAGAAACTAATACAGTATATAGTACAGAAGAAGAAGGGTTAGTATATTAAAAAAGAGGTAAATACCTCTTTTTTTTACGATTGACATTGTATTTGCATTCTTTTAAAACTCTTAATATTTTTTTATGTAAGCATACTAAATGCAGTTATTTATTGGAGCTGTTGAGAGAACTCGAACATCTGATCTATGCATTATGAATATTATTAATAATAAAAAAACACTGAATTTGTAAATTAAATAAAAGCTTTAACTATTAGATTTATTTTATATATGATAAAATAGAAATAAATTTTTTTAAGGTTAAAATTTATTTTTTGCGTATGAACAATTTTTACACAAGTTACATATTGCTTTTCTGTTTTTAAAGCCTTCTGAAATACTTACTGCTAGCTCGCTTTCTATTATGTCTTTTAGTTTTGTCTCAAAAATATTTCCAAGATTTATCGTACCGTTATTATCAAGGCAACAAGGCACAACAGTGCCATCTGATAAAATTGCAATTTGACTTTTTAGTGCAAGGCAATAAACATTTTGGTTATTAATATTCAAGTTTTCATCAGGCCAAATAAAAGCATTTTCAAAACCCAAATAACAATTCTTACTCAAAGTTATGTTGTCAATATTATTAACTTTTGCATCAATATGTTCTTCTAATTCTAAATTTTGCTCTACTAAATTTATTATTTTATTATTTAATTTATTGAGAGGAGAGGTGAGCATATTTTGAGCATTATTCCATAATCTAAATTCAATAATTATGCCTTCTTTCAGTGCTAACTTTGCAAAATCTGTAATATCTTTTATATAATTTTCTAAATTTTTACTACCGATGTTTCCTTCAAAAGAATGAAGTGAAAAACTAACTTTGCGAGGCTTGTTTTTTAGCAAAACATAAGAAATTTGTTTAATATTTACGCCGTTAGTTGTAAGATTGACTTGTAAATTATTTTTACTTGCGATATGTAAAAACTCGCTTAAATTTTTGTGTAATAGAGGTTCTCCTAGTACATGAAAATAAACGTGATTAGTAAACTCTTTTACTTCACTTATTATATGCTCAAATTCTTGCACATTTAAAGCCTTTTTAGGCCGCGTCGTTTTTGGACAAAAAGAGCAATTTAAATTGCAAATATTTGTAATTTCAATATATATTCTGTTAAATTTTTTCACAAAAACTCCTTAATAAATTCATTTTAATATTTTAATTATAGCTTAATTATTTTAAAATAGCATTAAAAACAATAAATAAAAGTATAATTAAATTTTAAAAACTTTAATTATCTTTTTTTATAGCTATTATTTTAATTTTGAAAACTAATAATAAATATGTTATAACTATTAAAGTAAAAAAAATATTTCTTTAAAATAAGGAGAATGGATATGAATTTTGAAAATAAGGTAATAGCTGTTACCGGCGGTGGAAATGGTATTGGACGAGAAGTTGTTTTACTACTGCTTAAAAAAGGAGCAAAAGTTGCCGCTTTAGATATTAGCGAAGAAGGATTAAATCAAACAGTATTGTTAGCAGGGGAGTATACAAACAATTTATCAATTCATAAAGTAAATATTACTAGTAGAGAAGAAGTAGAAGCACTCCCTGATAAAATTATTAAAGAACATAAGTTTCTAGATGGCCTTATTAATGTTGCGGGTATTATTCAACCATTTATTCCTACCAACAGTTTAAATTATGAGCAGATTGATCGCGTAATGAATGTTAATTTTTATGGAACATTATATATGGTAAAGGCATTTTTACCGTATTTGCTAAAAAATAAAACAACGGCCTGTATTGCTAATGTTTCTAGTATGGGAGGCTTTTTACCAGTTCCGGGCCAATCAATATACGGCGCATCAAAAGCAGCCGTAAAGCTTATGACAGAAGCCTTGTATGCCGAGTTAAAAGCGACTAATGTAAGAGTTAGTATTATTTTCCCAGGTGGAGTTGCGACTAACATCACACAAAACTCTGGAGTTAAAATGAAGCAAGTAGACACTGGTGGTAAAGCATATAAAATGACAACTCCACAAAAGGCGGGGGAAGTTATAGTTAAAGGCATTGAAAAAGAAAAGTTTAGAATAATTGTAGGAAGTGATGCGCGAATAATGGATATTTTATATCGCTTAAATCCTAAGTTTGCTGTTAATATGATTACAAAAAAAATGGCTTCATTGTTAAAATAAAGAAGTGCAAAAATAAAAAAACAAGTATAATTACTTGTTTTTTTATTTGTTATTTAGATAATTAAAAGGCTTAAAAAGTAAAAAAACATTAACTAATGAATGCAATAATTTTTATTAAATTAACATTATTAAAGGTAAAATTATAAGCAATATATAGGCAAAAAAGGGTACAAAAAAGCACTTTAAAAATGCAATTATTGAGGTGTTTTTATGAGTAAAAATATTTATCAAAATAAAAAAATATTTAAAAAAAATGATTTTTTTAAACATTTTTTCTCCTAGCATTAATTTTTATATAAATAACATCATTCTAATAGCAAATTGTCAATATTATTTAATTAAAGCCTAAAGTTAATAAATTTCCAATAATTACTAAGCCCTTTAATTTTAGGATAATTAAAAACTTAAAATATAGAAAGTCGTTGAAAAAATAAAACAGAATTTCATTTTGGAATGCTGTGTTTGTCATTCTAAACAATATTTATTACTAAAGTTTCAAGCGAATACCTTAAATCACTAATCAAATAAAACTGGGCTTTCACCATTTATTTTTTGTAAAACAGTAATATAAACTGTTAATAACTCACTATCGCTTTCGGTTAGTGTAAGCGTTATTAAATCGCTTTCTTTGCTAACTGTAAAAGAGTTAACAGCACTTTCATCATTTGTAACTGTTAAAACATCTTCATCCATAATGTATGTTCCAGAATCGGAAATGCTCCAGCTACCATCTAAACTGTAAGCATAATAATTGTTTTCGTCGTCAAAGCTCATAACTCTATTTTGAGTATACATATTTTCAAACCCATTTATATTAATACTTTTAACATAGTAATTACCAACAATATCAATGTTTGAACTATTATTAAAACAGCCAGACAAATTAAATGAAACTAATAGTAGCAAAACCAAAATAAAAGATACTAATAAACTATTTTGGTAGTCGAAAAATTTAGCGTTTCAATTGTTTTTCAAGTTAGTATACAAGAATAAAATTTAGGAGTTATAGAAATAATATGGTTAACATTATAGATGTTTGTTTTTTATAAAAAATTGTTAAAATTCGTCGTTATTTTTTAAAGTGAGGTTTTTTATATTAGCCATATAATTTGAATTATGATAAAATGAATATATTAACAGTTGATGCTAAATATAATTATCACTTTAAAAAAGGAGTTATCAAAATGGCTAACTTAAAAAAAATTAAATTTTATGTATTATGCGCATTTATTATCTTTTCTTCAACCATCATTCTTTCAGGATGCGGAAAACAATATAATATTACTATCTCTAAGATTGCACCTGTTGGTTATACAGTTTCAACATCAGATGATAATGAAAAAGTTGAAGACGGCTCATCCTATGAAATATATGTTAATGCTGAGGATGGCTACGCTTTAGATGGCATTATCATTAAAGTTAATGGAAACATTGTACAGGGAATTGTACAAGCCAATGCAGAAGATCAACTGACAAATATTTCTGATGAAAACGGAGCACAATATTATAGAACTTTGAGTTACAAGATAAACAAGGTGTCATCTGATATCAATATCAATATTGATTTTTCAAATTCCGGACTAATTGAGCGCACTATTACTATATTAGATTTGGAAAATCAAAATGCTTTATATGCAACAAATATTTCTTCTGATAATACTCTAAAAACCGAGTTTGATTCATCAGTAATTTCTACTCTAGAAGAAATTGAAAACAATGCAATAAGTGTAAAATATGATGATAATATTTATATATTCTTAGATGAGGATATTGAGTTATCCATCTTAAGTTCTGATGATTTTCGTTTATATAGATCCTTAAAAAAATATGGTAATACACCGTATAAATATAATGGAAAATATGTTTATTATTTGAGAAATATAAAAGATAATTTTTCAATTGCTAAAAGAGTGGAAGAATTTGAAAACAATCTTTATACAACAGAAACAACTGCAAACATCGCTTTTATGAAATCGGATTCAGAATTTGTGGATATTAATTATCACGGAGGCTCTATAAATAATGATGCCATAGGCAGTTTAAATGGGTGGGGTGATTTTTGGCATAGTTATTTATATTTGGGCGATAAAGAAACTTTTAATGATGAGCAAATTGAAAACAACTTAATTCAAGACTATTTAGATATTATGGGTAAAAAAGCATATTACAGACTTTCTCTAAATCCTGATTTATATGACTCAAACACACAAATTGAAAATATTGCAAGTTTTTATCTAGTTGAAAATATTTATCAAAGCACAACAAATTTAACTCCACTAACTATTAATAGAGATTCTATATCTGCTTATTTAGAAGTTAATAAATCTGATTTAGAGCAATTTATTGAAGATGAAAAAGCAGGAGTATATTTAAAAGCAGTCATTAAAGAAGAGGTTTTAACTGAAGATTATGTTGGTTTTAAATTAAACTACTTAAATGGTGATTTAAACACTGGCATAAAAATTGAGGTTGATGAATTAAATCATTTTTTAAATTACAGTGAATTTAACCAAAATAATGAAACTATTTACTATTTCCACAAATCTTATTTGTATAATGACACAATTCAAAATAATTTAATTATGTCTTTTGGAAACCAAAATTATTATAATGATATGCCTTATATGATTTCAACTAAAATTGAAATAAGTAAATTAAACGATTTAAACATTATCGCTTCTTATGAGACAAATTATCCAGGTAACGAAGTTTATGCTGATAATATAAGCTTACAAAATCATGGGATTGAACTACAAGAAGATGTTAAAAATTTATTTATTATTACA
>JAQVOQ010000004.1 GCA_028702545.1 Clostridia bacterium | reverse complement strand
CTCTTCCGATCTGGGGCTTATGCTTTTATTATTCTAAACGTAACAACACCTTCTGTTATTGAAGAGTTTAAATATAGTAATTTAGTAGGCGAATCAGAACAAATTGTTGCAGGGGACGAAATTGACCTATTAAAACTTGAAATTGTTGATGGCGCCGAGTTAAAGCCAAGAGTAAAAGTAATGAGAAGTGACTTTGCAGATTATACTAATTTAGTTAATTTTGCGCTTGAGAGTTCTTCGCCTGCTGTAACACTTACCGAAATTCCAGCCAATGAAACTTTTGAAACAAGTAGAAAAATTATTATTTCATCTGTGCCTATTGGTGTTACGGTTGTTATTAGAGTAAAATTATATACTGATTTTGGCTATGAAAAATTTTATAGCATTCGCATAATTCCAAATATTGTTAGCACAATCACTTATCCAGATAATGGAGAACCACTTGTGCCTAACTTACCAGAGATTATTTATCCACCAACAACTGGTAACGCCATAGTTGATTTGTTATTAGCTGAAATTCTTGTTGAAGGACAGTTAAAACCAAGAGTTGATATTAAAACTATTGCAGGTGACCCAATCACTAATTTAAATTATGAAATTAGCAATATAAATGCAGGAAGTGTAGATGAGTTTGGTCAAGTTTTTATATGGTCAACGGCAACAGAGAGAGATATTAAAATTAGAATATATATATTATTTGATTCAGGCATAGATTTTGAAACTTTTTATGATATTAAAATTATGCCAAATATACAAATTGTAGCTGATTATTCTAATGCAGTACCTCATAACTCGCAAGCTTATCAAGAAATAGCTTTTATAACGAGTTATGACTTAATTACAGAGGGTAATATTAGTGCAAACACAGTTGATCCAAGTATTGACCCAGCTGACGATATTACCGATACTTTGATATTCTCGCTTATTGAAACAAATGATTATATTAAAATTATTGATGGCGTTTTATCTTACACAGGAATACCGTTTACAGAGGATCAGTATATAAATATAAGAGTATACACGAATTATGATTATCAAATTACTTATAGAGTAAAAGTATTAGCTAGTTAAAACAAAAAACCACTTATTAAAAAGTGGTTTTTTATAAATTTTATTATTTTTATAAAGTTAATGTTATTGTTTTGATATTTTAATTAGAAATATTACAAAAGTTAACCAAAAATTTGTTTAAAAGCTTTTGAAATCTTTAACATTATAAGGTATAATTATTATAATTAGTGTGTAAAAAGATAATTAATATTTGTTTTTACGCTATTTAAAATTTAAGGGGATATAATTTATGAATTTTGATAAAACAGGAACGATTGCTTTTTTAACAAAAGTTTTAGAAAAATTAAAAGGAAAATGGCTAGCATTAATTTGTTCTAGTGTAATTATTGCATTTGTCGTTTTTTTACTTGCTGATTTTACAGGTTTATCGCAGGCTTTTAGTTTGCCAGTTATTGGGTTTATGTTGCTTGGCGAAATAGCTTTTACAAGAAAAATGTTGGCGGGAAGAAAATATGAGTTAGAAGAGTTATTTTCTAATTACAAATTGTTTATTCCAGCATTTTTAACGACTGCATTAATGATAATTTTAATCAGTGTGGGTTTTGTACTTTTAATTATTCCGGGCATATTATTTTTAACTAGATACTCATTTGCCCTTCACATCTTAGAAGATAATAAGGAAATAGGCGCTTTAGAAGCATTATCAAAAAGCAAAAAATTAACAGCTGGTTATAGGTTTAAAATTGGCATATTTTATTTAGTGTTTTTAATCTTTTCAGTTATAGTATTTGGCTTGTCGTTAGCCATAGGTTTAATTCCAAACTTAATTTGGGGTACAAATCTGCTACTTATAGCAGGAATACTTGCAGGAATTATTGAACTGCTATTTATTACACCATTCTTTTATGCTAGTATAACAATGTTCTATGATGCTATTAAAGAAGGATCTATAAAAAAACAAATTCGAAAATTAGAAGAGGAACAAGAAGAAGCGCAAGAAGAAGCATAAAATAATTTTAAGTTTTTAAAAAACAAGCTAGTGATAGCTTGTTTTTTATTATCAATTGCATAAATAAAAGACAATTGCTTAATACTAAAATTAAAGTGATAAGAGGTAGGTTTTTTATGAAAGCAACAGGTATAATAAGAAGAGTTGATGAACTTGGTAGAATTGTTATTCCCAAGGAAATAAGAAAAACGCTTAGAATGAAAGAAGGAAGCCCAATAGAAATTTTTATGAATGATACGGGTGGCATTGTGCTAAAAAAATATTCGCCGTTAAGTGAGCTTAATGATTTTGCAAAAGAAGCCGTTGAGTCTATTTTTATGTCCGTAGAGCATTCTACATTACTTTGCGACAAGGATGAAATTTTGCAAGTAGCGGGCACTAATAAAACAGATTACATAAATAAGGCAATAAGTTTTGAGATAGAAAAAATAATTGCAGATCGCAAGGTTACTTTATCTAATAAAAAAGAGGATGCAACAATTTATAAATTAATTAAAGAAGATGTAAACGATTATACTTCACAAATTATAGCGCCTATTAATTGCAGTGGAGATACGCTTGGTGCAATAATAATATTCAGCAAAGACTTAAATACGACTCTCACATTGTCGGAGGTTAAAGTTGCCACAACTATGGCAAATTTTTTAGCTAAGCGAATGGAATAGAATTTATTTTTTAAACACAAAAAGAAAAATTACTTTTTGTTTTTTTAAAAATAATAGTTTTAGTGCATTTTAAGCAAACTAAACTTATGAAAAAAAAGAGTTTTCTATATGGTGCGGTACTTTTAACATTATCGGCGCTTTTAAGTAAAGTTTTTGGTGCAATTTATCGCATTCCATTAACAAATTTATTAGGTACAGAAGGCATGGGAATTTATCAGTTGATATTTCCAGTTTACGCCTTGCTTTTAGTTATAAGCAGTAGTGGTATTCCCGTTGCAATAAGTAGGTTAGTGAGTGAACAAGTTGCGATAAATAAAAAAGATAACACAAAAAAAATTTTAAAAAGTGCTTTAATGCTAACATTTTGTATTGGTTTACTTAGTTCAAGCATTGTTTTTTTTGCGAGTTCTTATATTTCAAACTTACAAGGCAATTCGCTTGCAGGAGTTGGCTATTTGGGCGCTGCGCCTGCTATTTTGCTTGGAAGTATGGTCGCTGCTTTTAGAGGTTATTTTGAAGGCTTGCAAGATATGCAACCAACAGCATTAAGCGAAATTATAGAACAGATTGCAAAAGTTGCTCTCGGGTTACTTTTGGCAAACTATTTATTGCCTATGGGTATTGAGTATGGTGTTTTAGGTGCAATACTTGGCATAACCTTAGGTGAGATTGTTAGCCTTATTACCATTATTATAATTTATAAAGTTAAAAATAAAAAAAGCTTACAAAATTTAAAAAAAGAAGAGATAATAAAAATAGATGAAAGTTTGTATATAGATAAACAAGACTATTCAAAGTTATCTAATTTTAAAATAGCAAAAATTATATTTTTAAAATCTCTTCCAATTACTTTGAGCGCAACAATAATACCCTTAACATTATTTATTGACAGCATATTGATAATAAATTTATTGACGGGAGTTGGATTTAGTGTGTCCGTAGCGACTAGCTTATTTGGCATTCAAACGGGCGTTGTAAACAGCCTTATAACTTTGCCTATGATAATTGCAATTGCCATCTCTACGGCCATATTGCCTAGCATAGTGGCGTCTAATACGCTAAAAAATGCCGAAGAGATAAATTTTAAAACAAGTTTGGCAATTAAGATAGTTTGGATAATATCCCTGCCTTGTTTTATTGGTTTTTTACTGCTTGCAACAGATATCACGAGTGTTTTATATTCAGGAGGATTAAACAGTGGTCAGTTTGATGAAATTGCCGTTGCTAGTAGCCTTATAAAAATTGTTGCGGTTTCTATTATTTATCATTCTTTTTTACGAATTTTTACATCAATATTGCACGCTTTAAACAAAAGTTTTACTGTTGTAAAACATTTAATTTTAGCAAGTGTTGTTAAAATTGCATTAACCGTTTTACTAGTTTCTAGTCAGGCATTTAATATTTATGGAGCGAGCGTTGCAAGTGCAGTCAGTTATGCAATTGCTTGTTTGCTTACATTGATTTCGTTAAAGAAGTTTATTAGCGTAACATTTAGTTTTAAAACTTTTGTAATAAATCCATTAATTGCAAGTATTTTTTTAGTTGCAACTATACTGCTTGGGAAAAAAATACTGTCAAATTTTTTAAGCGAGGCGTATGCAACTTTAATAACAATAGGTTTATCAGCAATTGTTTATATAGTAGCAATTGGCGTTTTAAAAGTATTTAATAAAGATGAATTAAATTACATACCCTTTTTTAAAAAAATCAAAAAACTATTTACAAAAAAAGTTCGTTTATAAATGCTGTTTAGGGCAATAATTTTAATTAGTACAAAAAAGGAGTAAGATATGAATAAAACAAATTTAATCAAAGAAGTTTCTAAAAAATCTAATTTAAGTCAGCGCGAATCAATGAATGCACTTAATGCTATAACCGAAATTATCACACAAACACTAAAAAGAGGCGATGAGGTTAGTTTGCTGGGCTTTGGCAAGTTTGAGGTTAGTCAAAGAAAAGAAAGAATGAGTATAAATCCAAAAACCAAAGAGCCGATATTAATTATGGCTCAAAAAGTACCAGTTTTTAAAGTGAGTAAAACTTTCAAAGCACAAATGCATTAATATAAAAAAAATTGAAAATAGTAATAACGGCTATTTTCTTTTTTTTACTTAACAAACGAGCATATTTTTAGTATAGTATTATTATGAAAATTAAAAATATTGAACTTAAAAACAATTTGATATTAGCACCGATGGCGGACTATACCGACATTGCTTTTCGCCGTATTTGTAAGTCTATGGGAGCTGCCTTAACCGTGACGGAGATGGTCAGTGCAAAAGCACTAATGTATAAGAGCGAAAAAACTTATGAACTGCTTGAAACTTTTAGAGGCGAGCATCCCGTTAGCGTGCAAATTTTTGGTTCTGACCCGCTCGTTATGGCGCTTGCTTGCAAAAATGCTCATTTAAAAAAATTTGATATTATAGATATTAATATGGGTTGCCCAGCGCCAAAAGTTGTTAAAAACGGCGAAGGCTCGGCACTTATGGAAAATATTGATTTAGCAAGAAACA
Organism: Clostridia bacterium; assembly: GCA_028702545.1. Lineage (GTDB taxonomy): Bacteria > Bacillota > Clostridia > Christensenellales > UBA1242 > STF1-184. Next base: position 19,716 of record JAQVOQ010000004.1, on the reverse strand, counting down.
TTATAAAAGCGTGTGTAAATGCCACCGATAAACCTATTACAGTAAAATTCAGGTTAGGCTTTGATGAAGATAATATTAATGCCATACTTTTTGCTCAAATGTGTGAAGAGGTGGGTGCTAGTGCTATCACAGTGCACGGTAGAACTCGCGAGCAGTATTATTCCGGAAAAGTAAACTATGAGGCTATAAAGGCTGTTAAAGAGGCTGTAAACATACCTGTTATTGGCAATGGCGACATCACAGATAAAAAAAGTTATGAGCGTATGCTTGCAACAGGAGTTGATGCCGTTATGATAGGTAGAGGTGCTGTTGGAAACCCTTGGATATTTAAAGAGTTGTTAGGAAAAAAATATAAAAAAGATAAATTAAAAACAATAAATAAGCAAATTGATTATTACTTAAAATATGGCAAAAATGAGCGCTATATTGTGCTTACTATGCGAAAAAACATAGCACAATATTTAAAAGGCGAACAAAATGCAAGCGAGCATAAACAAAACTTTTTTAAATTAGAAACCTTGCAAGAGGTAAGGCAATTTTTGAATAGCATTTTTGCATAATTTTTAACCAAATTTAATCTGTAACATATAATGTTTATAGTTTAGTTTGGGAGAATGTATGAAAGTCTTAGTTGTAACAAATGCAGACTGGCAAAATTTTTTAAGTAAAATTAAACCGAATTTACAAAAAGTAGATTTGGTTTTAATCAGTTATAATTTATTCCTTCAAATAAGTTACAAAGACGAAATTGAAAACAAAACCAATAATATAGAAAAAATAATTAAACTTAGCAAAGAGTTAAATTGCGTCATCGTTGCAGGTAGTAATTATGATTTGTTTGGAAAGCACTATTCATCAGTTTTAACTGCTGATAAGGGCAAGTTACTTGGCATTGCCGATAGTGTTTATCCATTATCACAAAAGGCAAGCGGTAAGGAACTCAAAATTTATAAAACCAAACTAGGAAAACTTGGAATAATAGTAAACGAGGATATCTTTAATTTAAAGACAGCTGTATTGCTAAAAAAATTTGGAGCTAAGTTTATTATTAACATATGTGACTTCTTTGATATAGAAAAACAAAATAAAGCTGTTTTAGAAGTAGGAAAGTTAGCAGATAAAAGCATTTTTAGTTTAAATAGTTCGTGTTTAATTTTTTATAACAATATAAAACAAAGTACAGAATATAATTTTTGCGAATTTTTTACAAAAGATTTTAAAATATAATCGCCTTGCAAGGTGTTTTGTTTGCTCTTTAATAGTTGTTTAGTATAAAATAGAAATATAAAAATAACTATTTTTTTAAAAAAGGATTTTTAATATGAAAAGAAAATTAACCAGTTTAGATGTGACAAATAAAAGGATATTATTAAGAGTGGACTTTAATGTTCCGATGAAAAATGGACAAGTAACGAGCGATGCTAGAATTGTTAGTTTGCTTCCAACTATTAATTATTTATTAGAGCAAAATGCAAAGGTTATTTTGTGCTCTCACTTAGGCAGACCAAAAGGCAAAATAGTACTAGAATATAGTTTGGAGCCTGTTGCCGCACATCTGTCAAAATTATTAGAAAAAGAAGTTATGTTCGCAAAGGACACAGTAGGAGAAGATGCAGCAAAAAAAGTAAAAGCTTTAAAGGCAGGACAAGTATTGCTTTTAGAAAATGTTAGGTTTAATGCCGGTGAAGAAAGCAATGATGCGGAGTTTTCAAAACAACTTAGCAAATTAGCTGATGTTTATATAAATGATGCTTTTGCTACGAGCCATAGGGAAGAGGCTTCTATGCACGGCGTTGCAAAACTACTACCTAATGCCGTTGGTTTTTTAGTTATTAAAGAGTTAGAAAGCATAAGTGAAGTGCTAGAAAATCCTAAAAGACCATTTGTCGCTATTTTAGGTGGAGCAAAAATAGAAGATAAACTAGCCGTTATAGATAACTTGTTAAATAAAGTAGATACTTTAATAATAGGTGGCGGAATGAGTTATACTTTTACTAAAGCCTTAGGGGGTAAAGTAGGAAAGTCAATAGTTGATGATAAACAAATTGAATATTGTTATAATGTTATTAAAAATGCTGTTAATAAGGGGGTAAAACTCTTGTTTCCAGTGGATGATGTTTGCAACACGGCTTTTGATAGTGTGGACGCACCAAAAGTTTTTGCATCAGGTCAAACGCCAGACGAGTATATGGCACTTGATATTGGTCCAAAAACAGTTAAGTTGTTTAAAAAGCAAATAAAAAGAGCAAAAACTATTATGTGGAATGGCCCACTTGGTGTTTTTGAAAATGCATATTATGAAAGTGGCACAAAAGGCGTGGCAAAAGCAGTTGCTAAAAGCAAAGCATTTAGCGTTGTTGGTGGCGGAGATACCGTCAGTGCTATTGAAAAATTTGATTTAGTAAAGCATATAGACCATCTGTCAACTGGTGGTGGTGCTAGCCTTATGTTATTAGAAGGGAAAGAACTACCAGCAATTGCTGTTATTGAAGACGAAAAATAGGAGGCAGCAGTATGAAAAAGTTGTTAATAGTTGCAAATTGGAAAATGAATAAAATTAAAGATGAAGCTAAAAATTATTTAGAGGAGTTTTTGCCACTTGTAAAAGATGCAAAAAGCGATATCGTTATAGCCCCTAGTTTTGCGTTACTTGATTATATGCAGGCTAAACTAAAAGGCACAGGCATTGAACTATCTAGCCAAAATATGTTTTTTGCGCCTACGGGAGCATTTACTGGTGAAGTTAGTGCTGATATGTTAAAAGATTTTGATGTTAAATATGTTATTTTAGGGCACAGCGAGCGCAGGCAATATTTTTTAGAAACGGATAGTTTTATTAATAAAAAAGTTATATCTGCTTTAAGTAACGGTTTAAAACCTATAATTTGCGTTGGCGAAACGATAGTTCAAAAGAAAGCTGATTTAAGCAAGGAAATTGTTAAAGAGCAATTATCTATAATACTTGAAGGCGTAACAGAAAAAGATGTTGAAAATATAGTAATAGCCTACGAGCCAATTTGGGCGATAGGAACAGGCTTTGCTATGAATGCTTCTGAGGTTAATGAAATGGCGGAATATATTATAAAACTTGTTCAAACGCTTTTACAAACGACAAAAAAAGTTAAAGTGCTATACGGTGGTAGCGTAAACGAAGATAACGCAAGTGAGTTTTTTAATGCCGCTAGCATAAGTGGCGCTTTGGTTGGCGGAGCTAGTTTGGATGCTAAAAAGTTTGCAAAAATAATATTAGGATAAGTGGAGATGAGAAAAACACATGTATTAATAGTTTTAGATGGTTTTGGTTTAAGTGCTAATGAATATGGAAACGCCATAAAGTTAGCTAATACGGAAAACTATAATTATTTAAAAAATAAATATCCGTTTACGACCTTGAAGTCTCACGGCGAAAGTGTTGGATTATATAAAGGGCAAATGGGCAATAGTGAAGTTGGTCACTTGAATTTAGGTGCTGGAAGAATTGTGCTTCAAGATAGTAAAAAAATTAGCGATTTAATTAAAAATGGAGAGTTTTTTAATAATCAAACATTAATAGATGCTTTTAAGACGACGGGTGTTGTGCATTTAATGGGCTTACTATCTTCTGGCGGAGTTCACAGCGAGTTTAAGCACATATTAGCACTTATTGATATGGCAAAACAACTCGGTCAAACTCAAGTTTATTTGCATTTGTTCACAGATGGAAGAGATTGCGACACGAAGCATTCCTTAGTTTTAATTAAAAAATTGCAAGCTTATTTAAACAAGGTTGGAGTTGGAAAAATTGCAAGTGTAATTGGCAGATTTTATGCTATGGACAGAGATAATAATTTTGACAGAGTAAAATTAGCTTATGATATGCTAGTATTTGGTAAAGCTCAAACACAGACTAAAAATATAATAAAAAGCATTAACGAAAGTCATAAAAGAGGCGTTACAGATGAGTTTTTAGAGCCTATAATAGTTTTGAATAACGATGAGTTAGTGGCAACTATAAAAGATGGCGATAGCGTGATTTTTTATAATTTTAGAGGTGATAGAGCTAGGGAAATAGCAAAAAGTTTAACAGATAAAAACTTTACTGAGTTTGAGAGCGAAAAATTTAAAAATCTTAATTTTGTTGGTTTTAGTGAGTATGATAAGAGTTTAACAAATGCATCAGTAGCTTTTGTTAGGCAAAATATGAAAAATACTTTGGGCGAAGTTTTATCAAACGAATTTAAAACGCAATTAAGAATAGCCGAAACGACAAAATATGCTCATGTTACTTACTTTTTTAACGGAGGAATTGAACAGCCAAATAATGGTGAAGATAGAATTTTAGTGCCAACAAAAGATGTTAAAACTTTTGATTTGTTACCCGAGATGAGCGCTATGGAAATTGTTATTAAAGTAAAAGAAATTGCACTTGCTAATAAATATGACTTTGTGCTTATAAATTTTGCAAATTGTGATATGGTAGGTCATACTGGCAACCTTGATGCAACAATTTTAGCAGTTGAAACAGTAGACAGAGCCTTAGGAGAAGTTTTTGAGTACTTTAACAAAATGGGTGCTTGCGTAATGATAACAGCGGACCATGGAAATGCTGAGAATATGTTAACAAAAAGCGGTAAGCAGCAAACAGCGCATACAACTAACAGAGTACCATTTATTTTAGCAGATGACGAAAAGTTTAGTGTTAAGTTAAGAAGTGATGGTAAACTAAGCGATGTAACAGCAACGGTAATAGATGTTATGGGTATAAAAAAACCTATTGAATTTGAAGCAAATAGTTTAATCAAAAATTAATTAATATTGACAAAAGAATAAAAAAAATGCTATTATTAGTTAATAGTAATTTTAAAGGAAGATAAATTATGTTTGATGCTATATTTAATAATATTATAAATACTTTAATTAGAGACTTACCTATGCCAACAAGGCACACGATTGCAGTATTTTTATTTGTTGCTTGTTTGCTTTTTTTAAACCAATCATTTAGAAAGAAAAATGAATTACATCCAATTAAAGTAGGCTGGTTTGTTTTGTTTATATTAACAGCGGCTATGTCTGTTTTATATGTAACTTTATAAAACAATTTGTTAAATAAAAGAGCGAGTATACTTGCTCTTTTTTATTTTTAACATCAAAATGCTTGAATAAAAATATGCTTATGTGTTATAATTTAGCAGGTTTTAAAGTTATAAACAAAGTATATTTTAAAATGTATAAAATGTTATAAAGCGTAACATTTTATATTTAATACTTAATCGCTTAAATGGAGGATTTATTTTATGTTTTTACAAGGGTTTTTAGGGGCTTCTACGCTGCCAGAATGGGTTACAGCTTCGTTTCCTGTTATTAGAATAATTATGATAATAATTTTAGCAATACTTGCATTAACCATGATTGTTTTAGTATTAGTTCAAGAAGGTCACAGCTCAGGAACGAATGTTTTAAGCGGTGTTAGGGAAAGCTTTTATTCACAAAACAAAAGCTCTTCAAAAGAGGGTAGATTGAAAAAATTAATGACAATTGCAGGAATTGCCTTTGTAGTTATTACTATCTTATATTTCATTACCTTGAAGATTTATAATGGTTAATAAAAACAATAAATGGCTCTTGTAATTATAAGAGCTATTTTTTATTATTAGGAAAATTACAGGAGGATAATTAATGGAACAAGAACAAATTATAAAATTTATTGATGATAATAAGTTGAATTATAAAAATTTTAATTTGGTCGTAGATAATATTTGCGCTAGTTTTAAAGTTTCAAAACAAGAAGCTATCAATATTTTAAAAGAGTTAAAAGAAGAGGGTTTGATTGTTGAGGATGAAAACAAAAAGATTGCAACGGCTAAAAAAATGGGCTTAGTTAAAGGCACGGTTTCAGGTCATAGCAGAGGCTTTGCTTTTGTTGTGCCAACAGATAGTGCTAAGCCTCATCTTTTTATTGCTCCAAAAAATTTAAACACAGCAATGCATAATGACACCGTTTTGGTTAAAGTATTACAAGGCAGAAGGGGCGATAGCACGGAAGCTGAGATTATGCATATAGTAAAGCGTGGCACAGTTAATATTGTAGGAAAAATTGAAGTACTAAAAGGTTATGGCTTTTTGATTCCCGATAATAATAAATTTTCTACCGATATTTTTATTCCTAAAAAAAGGATGTTAAATGCTAAAAACGGCGAAAAAGTTGTTGTTAAAATAACAAATTTTGATGCAAGAAGGCCAGAAGGCGAGGTTATTGAGGTTTTAGGCGATGGCAATTCACCAGAAATTGAATTATTGAGCATTATTCGCAGTTATGATTTAATTGAGGAATTTAGTCCAGAACTTTTAAATAGTATGAAAAAATTGCCAGTTGAAGTAACAAAAGAAGAAATAGCGGGAAGAGTAGATTTAACTCGCGAGAATATAATAACAATAGACGGAGATGATGCCAAAGATTTAGATGATGCAATATCAATTGAATATAACAAAGAAAAAAATATATATAAGTTAGGCGTGCATATCGCAGATGTTGGCCATTATGTTAAAAGGAATAATTTAATAGACAAAGAAGCTTTTAAAAGAGGCACAAGTGTTTATTTTCCTCATCTAGTTTTGCCAATGCTACCTCGTGAACTATCAAACGGTATTTGTAGTTTGAATCCAAATGTTGATAGATTAACATTATCTGTTTATATGGATATTGATGTAAAAGGTAATGTTGTAAAACATGATATTTTTGAGAGCGTTATTAACTCTAAAGAGCGAATGACCTATAATGATGTTACTAAAATTTTAGCAGGCGACCCTGAACTTAATGTTAGGTACACTGATATTAAGGATGACTTAAAATTAATGGTTGACTTAGCGGAAATTTTAGAAAAGAAAAGAAATTTAAGGGGAGCACTAGACTTTGATTTGCCTGAGACAAAAATTATTTTAGAATCGGGCACTTTTGTTATTGAAAAATTAGAGAGATTAGATAGGCAAGTAAGTCATAAGTTAATTGAATCATTTATGCTAGCAGCCAACGAAACCGTAGCGGAGCATATGCATAAAATTAATTCACCATTTGTTTATAGAGTTCACGAAAAACCAAGTCAATTAAAATTAGACTCTTTTAGCGAGTTTATTAAACCACTTGGATTAAAGGTAAAGGCTGACAATTCGCCGATTACACCTAAAGATTTGCAACTATTTTTGGCTACAATTGAAAAATTAGAATATAAAGATGTTATTAACAAAGTGTTGCTTCGCAGTATGCAAAAGGCTAAATATATGCCAAATTGTTTAGGACATTATGGCCTTGCAGCTGAATATTATTGTCATTTTACTTCACCTATTAGAAGGTATCCTGACCTTACAATTCATCGCATAATAAAAGATTATTTAAAAAACAAAAACAATAAGGTAGAAAATCCTAAACTTAAAAAGTTTGTTGAAGAGGCAAGTTTTAATTCTAGCCTTACAGAAGTGCAAGCAGAAAAATGCGAGCGAGATGTTGACGATTATTTTAAAGCAAAATATATGGAAGACAAAATTGGCGAAGTTTATGATGGCACAATTAGTGGCGTAACTGCTTTTGGAATTTTTGTTGAGCTTGATAATACGATTGAAGGTTTTGTAAGATTGCAAGACTTAAAAGGCGATAGTTACACATTTATTGAAAATAAATACACATTAACGAGCACACAAAACACATATACTTTAGGAAATAAAGTAAAAGTCAAGGTAGTTGGAGCCTCAGCCGCTGATAAAAGAGTGGATTTTGTGTTAATTTAGTGCTAAAATTAAAGAATCAATGCAAAAATAGCATAAAAAGTCATTAAAAATAAAAAAAATAAAAATTGGTATTGAAAAAACTTAAAAGGTTTGGTATACTAGGAGAAAGAAGTGAAAATTATAGCGAGTAATAAAAAAGCATACTTTAATTATTTTATTGAAGATACCTTTGAGGCAGGCATTAGCCTCGTAGGTAGCGAAGTAAAAAGTATTAGAGCTGGTCATATTAGTTTAGACGAGAGTTTTGTTGCTATCTATGATGGTGAGGTATTTTTAAAAAATGCTTATATCAAACCTTATGAAAAAGCTACAAGTTCTGTAGTTGATTCTAAAAGAGACAGAAAACTACTTCTTAACAAAAAAGAAATTGTTAAATTAAGTAGGCAAATTGCCGAAAAAGGTTTTACAATGGTTGCTACAAAAGTCTACTTTGCTCACTCACTCGTTAAAGTTCAAATTGCTCTTGCAAAAGGTAAACACTTATACGACAAAAAACAAGTACTAAAAGAGCGAGATGAAGCAAAAGATTTAAAAAGAGAACTCGTACATTATAACTAAAAAACCAATTATCCTCTTTATGGGGGCGTAATGGTTTCGACGGGTTTGTAAGCAGTTAAATAAAGCGCGTTGCAGTGATGGTCTGCATAAAAAATATCAAAACAAATAAATGCAAACAATAATTTATCATACGCTGTAGCGTAATATAAGTCTATAGCATATTCTACCCTTAATCCTGCGAAAGGGATAGAATATTAAGTTAGCAGGATACTTTAAAATTACTCGCCCAGTAATTTTAAAAAACCTTAGGGCTATTGTAAGAGTAAAATTTGTTAATTGTGTTTACCCTTACTAAATTTTACAATTAACTATACGCGTAGAAAAGTTTAATAGCGCAAGTTCGGACGTGGGTTCAACTCCCACCGCTTCCACCAATTAAAAGTTTAAAACTCTAGGAGGGTTAAAGATATGGATTTACTTAATGTTGCTTTACAAATAGTTGCAATAATTGCAATTATTGCTGTGGGTGCGTTTATTATAGTCTTTTTATCGGACTTATTAATCTCTGTAATAGATGACCATAAAGGCATATTTTTTAGAAGAGGTAAAAGTAAAGATACGGATTATAACGATAGTTATATATCAAATAAAAGCAGGGTTAATACTCCTACTGCTAATATTAATCAACAAAAAGTTAATAATTTTGATTTTGCTGATGATTTTGGTATGCCAGAACCTAAAAAAGAAGCAGCAAATCCCTTTAAAAAAGGTTATGTTGATTTAGAGGCAGCTAAAAGAGAACAAGAAATGATAGAAAAAGCACAAAATAACTTTTTTGATGAAGAAGAAGAACAAAAAGAAACTGCTGAAGAATTAGCACAAAAAGAAAGAATGGCAAGGTTAGAAGAAAGAAATCGCCAACTTGAAGAAGAAATAAGATTAAAAGAACAAAAATCTCAAGAAAAATCTCAAAAAAATAATGGTAAATTTAAAGATTTTATCCCTAATTCGGAAGATGAGTCGGATGATGAAGACAATTTGGAAGAATATGAAGCACTTATCAAAAAAATTAACGCTGAAGTAAAAAATGAGTTTGATAATAAAACATCAACGAGTAATGCTACTACAACAACTACAACTACAACTACAACTACAATTAAAAAAGCTGAAAATACAATGCCTTTTAGAGAAGATATAGAAGATGATTTTGAAGATGAAGAAGTTGAAGAGCAAATTACAAGCATAACTTCGGAAGAAAAAGTAATTGATGCTAAAAACAAAGAAGACTATAATAACTTAGCAAAAGAAATTGAAACATTAAAAGCACAATTAGAATTAGAACGCAAATGCACTGAAAAATTAAAAGAAGAAGCTAAAGTTGAGCAAGAAGAAGAACGCAAAGAAGCGGTTGAAGGTGCAGACGAAGAAACATCACTACAATCTGATACAGTTATTTCTAGTGCTGAAAAAGAGTATATGTCAACCCTAGAAGTTTTGGAAGAAAGATTAAAAAATGCTAAAAAAGAATTAAGAATTAATAAGCGCGAATATGTGCCTTTAAACAAAATTAAACGAAGTTTAGGAAAAGACCAAGTTAAATTAAGAAGAAAAGAAGCGCAAGTTGCAAGAAAAAAGATTGCATTATTCGGTGTTAATAATAATGAAATTGATACTAAAAAACAAGCTGAATTAGAACAAGATATTGATATGTTAGAGGGCTTAAAATTATCTGTTCAACATTGTGAAGAGGTTATGAGAGAAAATGCAGACAGATATCCAATTTTGGAACAAACCAATACTATTTTAACTAATAATATTAAAAACATAACAAATGATATTGAGAATGTTGAGAAAAAATTAAAACAAATTAGAAGTAAAAAATAACAAATTTTAAAAAAGGAAGAGTTTTTACTCTTCTTTTTTATTTTTTAGTTTAACATTATCGTGTTAGTGTGATAATATATTTATAATTAAATAGGAGCATATTTGCATGAAAATTTGGGATAAAATAAAACAAAAATATAAAAATAGAAAATTTAATAATCAAGCCCTACATAAGCCAAATAAAAAAGCGACTAAATTTAAAGTAGGGCTAGCTTTAGGCGGTGGAGGAGCAAGAGGATTTGCTCATCTAGGCGCCCTAAAAGCTTTTGAGGAAGAAGGAATAGATTTTGACTATATTGCAGGTACTAGTATTGGTAGTCTTGTTGGAGCATTATATGCAAGTGGTATGACTTCAAGTGAAATGATATTAAGAGCAAAAGAAATAAAAACAAAAGACCTTAGAACTAGTAAACTTCCTTTTGTTCCAAGTAAAACCGAAAAAATTGAAGAAATATTAAAAGAATATATTGGCGATGCAGTTTTTAGTGATCTTAAAAAACCTCTTACAGTTGTTGCAGTTGATATAATATCAGCAAGAGAAGTGCATATAGACAGCGGAAGTGTTATTAAGGCAGTTGCTGGAAGTTGCGCTCTTCCTGCAATTTTTAATCCTGTTGAGTTTGGCGAATATATGCTAATGGACGGTGGATTAAAAAATACTATTCCATCAGATGTTGTAAGGAACAAGGGTTGCAAGTATGTTATTGCAGTTGATGTTAATCCTTCAAGAGGATATGGAACTACTAGTTTTAAACTTGTAGATATTATTGCAACTAGTATAAGAATTATGATGAAAGGCAATGCCGACAGAGGCAGATTTTATGCCGATATAGTTATTGACCCCGATACTAAACGATTCAAATCTAGTAGCATAGAAGGTGGAATTGAAATGATTGAAGAGGGATACATTGCAACTATGGAAAAAATGCCAGAGATAAAAAAACTATTGCATATTAAAATTAAAACACCAAAAAAACAAAAACGTCATATACAACCTATGGAAATGGAAAATGTGATAGAGGAGTAATATTTGAAAAAGGCTAATAATATTGAATTTAAATTTTCATATACTCGGCTAGTAATATTTGGTTTACTAGCTCTTTTTCTTGCTTTTAGTTTGATGTTTACAAGTCAAATAGAAACTATTATCAATACGGGATATTCCGCAAATAATGCAGTTTTAGATGAAGACGGATTACTCGTGCATTTTGTTGATGTCGGGCAAGGAGATAGTATTATAATAGAGTTTCCTGATAACAAAAAAATGATAATTGATGCGGGACCAAGTGGAAGCGCCACAAAATTATTAGATTACATAGATAATAACATCTTTGAAAACACAAGTAATGCGCGCTTTGATTATATGATATTAACCCACAGCGATGCCGACCATATAGGTGGAGCCGATGAGGTTTTAGATGCCTATCAAGTAGATAAAATTTATAGGCCAGAAATTTATGCAACTTACAATGGTTTAGAAGTAGCTGAAGCTGGACGATTAGCAGTAGACACTCAAATTTACGCAAAAACTATTGAGCGAGTTTTGACTGAACCTACAATCTATCCTGTTGAATTTAGCTTTGCTGGCGAAATAATACTTGGTGGTGATGGGCTAGATGCTTACATAATTACTTTTTATTCGCCTAGTGAAAATTATTATTCTGATGTAAACGAATTTTCGCCAATAATTGTTTTACAATATAGAAATAGAGCGATTATGCTTACGGGAGATGCAAATACTGAAATAGAAGAAGAGGTTGTGGCTGACTATGATTTACCACAAATTGATGTTTTAAAACTAGGTCATCATGGCAGTAATACTTCAACTAGCAGTGAACTACTTTCAGAAATTAATGTCACCTATGCTATTGTTTCGGCGGGCGAGGATAACAGTTACGGGCATCCCGACCAAGAAACGATAAACAGGTTAATATATTCTGGCGTTAGCGCAAATAATATTTTTATAACTTTTGAAAACGGTAACATAATTGCAAACATAAACACGAGTGGAGATGTTAGCATATTTACACAAGTTGAAAGTTTGCCCATTTATATAGAATGGAAATATGTTGTATTAACGCTTATAGCTATTAGTTTTGGTCTTTGCTTTGTTAAAGGTTTTAAAATTAAAACGCAATAATATAATAAAATAATAAATAAAAAAATAAGCTATTATTGCTTATTTTTTTAGTTATAAAATAAAAACTATCAAAAAATGCAAGCGTTTTAATAATATATGTTGCAAATTTAAAAATTTTGTGCATATTAAACAAATAATAACTATATATTGTATGTTATTAAAAGTATTTGACACTACATATAGTATGTGTTATTTTTGATATACACACTTAAATAACATAAGGGAGATTATAAATATGATACAGCAAGTTTTAAAGAGAGATGGAAATACTCAAGATTATGATCGTAAAAAAATAGCCAATGCTATATTTAAAGCGGCGGTTGCATGTGGAGGTAACGATAAACAAACGGCAATAAAGCTTAGCGAACAGGTTGAGGAGTTATTAAATAAAAAATTTGCTGGCAAAACACCAACTGTTGAACAAATACAGAATATTGTTGAAAAAGTTTTAATAGAAAACAGGCATGCACAGGTTGCAAAAGCTTATATTTTATATAGAGAAAAGCGAAAAAGTGCAAGAGAGAACAATGCGCTGATTGGTGCGACAATTAATTTATTTGAAAATTATTTAAGCGAATCTGACTGGGCAGTTAAAGAAAATGCTAATATGCAAAAAAGTGTAGCTGGGCTTAATAATTATGTTAGAGAGTCATTTACTAAGCACTATTGGCTAAATGAAATTTATCCTGTTGAAGTAAGGGAGGCACATTTAGCAGGGGAACTTCATTTGCATGACTTAGGTTTTTTTGGTGGATATTGTGCAGGTTGGGATTTGAGAGCGTTGTTAATAGAGGGTTTTACCGGTGTTGTTGGCAAAATTTCATCTAGCCCTGCTAAGCATTTGCGTGCATTTTTAGGACAATTGGTTAATGCTACTTTTACTCTTCAAGGTGAAACAGCAGGTGCTCAGGCGTGGAGCAGTTTTGATACTTATATAGCACCTTTCGTAAGAGCCGATAATTTAACTTATAAACAAGTAAAACAAGCGATGCAAGAATTTATTTTTAATTTAAATGTGCCGACTAGGGTTGGTTTTCAATCTCCATTTAGTAACTTAACTTTTGATATTACACCGCCTAAAACTTTAAAAGATCAATCGGTAATTATAGGAGGAATGCCTCAAGATACTACTTATGGCGATTATCAAGCCGAAATGGACATGATAAACCTTGCTTTTTGCGAGGTAATGCAACAAGGCGATGCCCAAGGTAGAGTTTTTACTTTTCCAATACCTACATTAAATATAACAAAAAATTTAGATTGGAACAGTAAAGTAGTAGATGCCTTTATGGATATTACAGCTAAATATGGCATTCCTTATTTTGCAAATTATGTAAATAGTGACCTAAATCCAGAGGACGCAGTTTCTATGTGTTGCAGGTTAAGACTAGATGTTAGCGAACTAAGAAAACGCGGTGGAGGTTTATTTGGTTCTAATCCACTTACTGGCTCTATAGGTGTTGTTACTTTAAATATGCCTAGAATTGGTTATTTATCTAAAACAAAAGAAGAATTTTTTTCTAATGTTGCAAGGCTATGTGATGTGGCAAAAACAAGCCTAGAAATTAAGCGTAAAATAGTTGAGGATCAAACAGAAAAAGGACTTTATCCTTATTCAAAGTTTTATTTAAAAGATGTTAAATTAAGAACAGGTCATTATTGGAGTAATCACTTCAATACTATTGGTTTAGTCGGTATGAATGAAGCGCTATTAAATTTTATGGGTAAAGATATTACTACCGATGAGGGAAGATTGTTTGCTGTTGATGTTTTAAATTTTATGCGTACAAAAATGAAAGAATATCAAGAGGAAACGACTCATCAATATAATTTGGAAGCAACGCCTGCCGAAGGTACTACTGCAAGGTTAGCACGGCTTGATAAAAAGCGTTTTCCTAACATTATAACAGCTGGTAAAAATGAGGTTTATTATTCTAATTCAACGCAACTTCCAGCAGAATTTAGCGATGATATTTTTGAAGTAGTTGAGTTACAAGAAGAATTGCAAAACTTATATACCGGTGGTACGGTATTACACTTATATTTAGGTGAAAAAATTGAGAACAAAGAAGTATGCAAGTCGCTTATTAGAAAGATTTTTGAAAAATCTAAAATGCCATATATATCACTAACTCCTACTTTTAGCATTTGCCAAAGTCACGGTTACATTGCTGGCGAGCACTTTACTTGCCCCGAGTGTGGCGCAAAAACTGAGGTTTGGTCCAGAGTTGTGGGATACCTTAGAAGCGTGCAAGATTTTAACTCTAATAAGCAAGAAGAATATATGAACAGAACAAAATTTAAAATAAAAGAAGGTCAATTATAAAATGGAAATTGCAGGTTATATAAAAACTTCATTCGTTGATTATCCCGACAAAATTTGCACAACAGTTTTTACTGCTGGTTGCAATATGAATTGTTGGTATTGTCATAATAATCAGCTATTATCTGGTAAGCATTTAAATTTTTACGAGGAAGTTATGGAACACTTAAATAAGAGGCGAGGACAAATTGATGCTGTGACGGTATCCGGCGGAGAACCTACCTTAAATAAGCATTTGGAAGAATTTATAAAAGAAGTAAAGGCATTAGGTTATTTAATAAAACTTGATACCAATGGACTTAAACCCAACATATTAAAAAACTTACTAGATCATAATTTATTAGATTATGTTGCAATGGATATCAAGGCACCGTTTAGTAAATATGAAAAAATAACGCAAGTTAAAATTGATGAAAATAAAATTAAAGCTAGTATTGAACTTTTAAAAAATTCAAATATAGAATATGAATTTAGAACTACATTTTCTCCCGATTTAAATTTAGATGATATTAAGGAAATTGCCAAATTAGCAGAAGGTTGCAAAAATTTTAGCTTACAAGCCTATAAAAGTGTAAAAAATGATGTTTTAGGACATAATTTTAGCGTTTTTAAGGAAGCAATAAATATTATTAGCGAGTATATTCCTAGTGTAAAATTAAAAGGCTTATAAAAAAATCAATTTATAAGCTTTTTTGTGTTTATGTTTTATTATTCGTTTGTTAAAAATATTAAAAAATGCTATGCTTTTAATATAACAATTATAGGGGAATATTCTTTTGAAAACAAACATCACCTTACTTTTGCCGTTAAATGATTACAAAAAACAAGTTGGCAAATTAATTGCTAACAAACTCAATATGATTTATGTAGATGTTGAGGAGTTTTTGAAGTTTGAATTATTTGATATTGACAAAGCATTAGCCTTAGGTGGCTATGCTTATTTACAACAGGAAGAAGATAAATTAATTAAAAGATTGTCTACTTATAACAATTCTTTTATAACGATAGACTTTTCTATGTTTAATAGGGAAAAAAATTTAGCATATTTAAAAGAGAATAGTTTGATTGTATATTTAAAATTTTTTGAAAAAGACTATATTAAACTATTAAAAAAGGAAAAAACAGGCGCTCAATTTGAACTTGACAAAAAACTTTTTGAAAAAAGAGATGAATTAATGACGGAATATAGTGACCTTGTTGTTAGCCTAATAAATACAAACAAAAAAGATGTTTTAAAAGCATTTTTGTCTGCTGTTAACAACTATTACGCTTAAAAGGAAAAAATTTATGGATATTAAACAAAAAAGCATCAATACTTTAAGATTACTTAGCATAGAACAAATTGAAAAAGCTTCTTCTGGGCATCCAGGCATTGCACTTGGCGCTGCTCCAATTGTTTTTACGCTTTATAATTCTATTATGAACTATAACGCGAAAAATGCCAATTTTATAAATCGTGATAGATTTGTTTTAAGTGCAGGCCATGGCAGTGCACTCTTATATAGTGCACTTCATTTATTTGGTTTTAAGGTGAACATAAGCGATTTACAAGCGTTTAGAAGCATTAATGGAATAACTGCAGGTCACCCAGAACACGGACTGTGTGAGGGTGTTGAGGCGTCTACAGGACCACTCGGGCAAGGAGTTGCCAACGCTGTTGGTATGGCTATTGCTAGTAAGCATTTAGCCAGCACTTTTAATACAAAAGATTACCAAATTATTAATAATAAGATTTATTGTTTGGCGGGTGATGGTTGCTTAATGGAGGGCGTTAGTTACGAGGCTCTTAGTTTGGCTGGGAATTTGGCGTTAGATAATTTAGTGATAATTTATGATAGCAACGATATAACTCTTGAAGGTTCTACGAGTATTAGCTTTAGTGAGGATACGCGTAAAAAATATGAAGCACTTGGCTTTGATGTTACTCAGGTAGCAGATGCAAATAATTTAGACGACCTAGAACAAAAATTAACAATTGCTAAAAAGCAAACCAAAAAACCTAGTTTGGTTATAGTAAAAACAAAAATTGGCTATGGTTCGCATTTAGAAGGAAGCAACAATGCTCATGGAAAACCATTAACCAAAAAAGATATTGGAGTGCTTAAAAATAATCTAAATTTTGACCATAAAGCTTTTGAGGTTGACGAGGATGTTTATCAATATGTTAATTTAAAGCGCAAACAAAATGAAAAATATGAAAACAACTGGAACAAACTTTTAAAAGATTATGAAAACGAAAATTTAGGGCTTTTTGAACAATTTAAAAAGTCATTTGCAAACGGTTATGATTTAGAAGCAATAGAAAATTTAGAAAAATTAAAATTAGATGATGATATGCCGATTAGGAATATGGGTTTTGAAGTTTTGCAAGAGTTAAAACTATATATACCTAATTTAATTGGTGGAACCGCTGATGTGTCTCCTTCAACTAAAGCATATTTAGAAGACTTGGGTTCATTTTCTAAAAAAAATTATAATGGACATAATTTGCATTTTGGAATTAGAGAACACGCTATGGCTAGTATTGCAAATGGCATTAGTTTGTATGGGGGCTTAAAAACTTTTACATCTACTTATTTAGCATTTAGCGATTATATGAAAGCAGGTATGCGCATGAGCGCACTTATGAAATTGCCTATTTTATATTTTTTAACTCACGATAGCGTACTAATAGGTGAAGATGGCGCAACGCATCAACCAGTGGAGCAACTCATTAGTTTGAGGGCTACTCCAAATACAAAAGTGTTTAGGCCTTGCAATAGTAGTGAGGTTATAGCAGGTTTTATTAGTTGGTTAGACACGGTTGAACCTACTGTTTTAGTTTTAGCAAAACAAAAAATCAATGCTATAAAAAGCGAAGTTAAAAGTGCTTTAAGAGGCGCCTATATTTTAAGTGAGGGAAAGAGCAAGTTAGAACTTATTTTAATTGCAACAGGCAGTGAGGTTGAAATTAGTTTAGAGGCACAAATTCAGTTAGAAAAAATGGGCGTAGGCACAAGGGTTGTTAGTATGCCGTGTATGGAAATATTTGACAAAGAGGACGAAAAATATATAAATAAAATTTTGCCAAAACGCATAACAAAAAGAATAGCAATTGAAGCGGGCAGTAGTTATAGTTTTTATAAATATGTGGGAACAAATGGTAAAGTTATTGGTGTTGATGATTTTGGTGCCTCTGGAACTAGCGAAGAACTTAGAAAAATGTTTAATTTAACGTCTGAAAATATAGTTGAAACAGCAAAAGGAATGTTTACAAAAAAAGAATTTAAAAATATAAAAAAATAATTTAAAAGTTTTGTATATTATTTTTAAAACTACACATATTAAAGTTGTAACCTATTACTACTTGCTATTATGCAATAAGTAGTAGGTTACGACTGAGCGGCACTAGTGGATTTATTTCACTAGTGCCGCTCTGTTTTAAAACAAAACAACATTCTATTAAAAGAGTGTTGTTTTTCTTTATTTTATAATTGATATTTTATTATTTAGCTAATTTTTTATAAGTCTCTTGCCTTTCAACTGCTTCATTTTTAGCTTTTTCAAACAAGTCGCTCGCTGCTATCTCATCTTTATTTAAAAGTTGATTATATCTGTTTTCTGTTTTTAAAAATTGTTTATATTTTTCGGTGTCAATATTTTTACTATCTAAAATAAACGGATTTTTTCCTTCTTTTATTAGATTTGGATTATGCCTATACAAGTTCCAATATCCAGCTTCAACGGCATCCTTCATATGTTTTTGTGCGTTAGACATATCAATTCCGTGATTAATGCAAGTAGAATAAGCAATTATTATACTTGGTCCATCGTAACTTTCGGCTTCAACAAAAGCTTTAATAAGTTGATTCATATTTCCGCCCATTGCAACACTTGCCACATAAACATCCTTGTATTGCATTGCTATTAGCCCTAAATCTTTTTTCCTAGTTTTCTTTCCACCGACGCTAAATTTTGCAACGCTACCTGTTGGGCTAGCCTTTGAGGTTTGACCGCCAGTGTTTGAATAAACTTCGGTATCTAAAACTAAAATATTAACATTTTCGCCACTTGCTAATATGTGGTCAATTCCGCCAAAACCAATATCATAAGCCCAACCATCTCCGCCAACAATCCAAAGGCTTTTTGGAATTATTAGGTTTAAGTTAGCTTTAACAAATTTTAATAGCTTTAAATTATTTTTATCTTTTTCTATATTTAAACTTTTTTCAAGTTCTATAACTATTTTATTATAGACATTTTTGCTAGTAGTAATATCTTCAAAATTTACTGTCCAAATTTTTAAATAAGCTTTTAGATTGTCGTTATTAACATTAGACTTAATGATATTATTTGCCGTTTGAATTAAACTTTGAGTACGGTTTTTATAGGCTAATTTTATGCCTAAACCAAACTCTGCATTGTCTTCAAACAAACTATTAGCCCAAGCTGGTCCTTTACCATTATCGTCTTTGCTATAAGGGCAAGTAGGGGCAGAACCACCGTATATACTTGAACAACCGGTTGCATTTGCAATTATCATACGGTCGCCAAATAGTTGTGTCATAAGCCTTATATAAGGCGTTTCGCCACAACCAGCACACGCTCCGCTAAAATCAAAATAGCTTTTTTTAAATTGACTACCTTTAACGCTGTTTTCATTAAACAAGCCTTGTAAATTTTTAAGGTTTAGGCTTAAATTATAATTACTTAACTGCTTTTCTTTAACTACTTCACCTTTTTCCATAACGAGTGCGCCATTTGGGCAAATATTTACGCAGTTTCCACACCCAGTGCAATCTAACGGATTTATTTGCATTCTGTATTTGGCTCCAGTAGCACCTTTTGCATCTAGCATTACAAACTCTGGGGGCAAGTTCTTTGCCTCCTCATCGCTTATTAAAACAGGTTTAATAGCGCCATGGGGGCAAACAAAAGCGCATTGATTGCACTGAATACATTTGCCTTCAAGCCACAATGGGCACTCAGCTGCTATTCCTCTTTTTTCATATTTTGAGGTGTCTGTTGGCACTTTTCCATCGGCACACTCGAAACTGCGGGAGGGCTTGACACGTTGCCTGACGCGACATACCGCATCAGATCCCCCTTGGTGAGTGAAACCCAGCACAGGTCA